>CAKQBP010000061.1 GCA_934216375.1 uncultured Veillonella sp. | reverse complement strand
GTAAAGAGTGTACAACGAGATATGGATGGCAAGGATACCGTAGTGGAACTGATTTCCCCAGGTACGTCACATGAAAAAGGTAATGCTCAATATGTGCGTTATGAAGAATCTAGTGTGACTGGATTGGATGGGGTTAAGACGACCATTAAAATCCATGATGATTCTATCGTGTTGCTTCGAACAGGGGCTGTCAATATGCGTCATCAATACGTCCGTGGTGAAGAACGCGAAGCCGTATATGAAACACCATATGGTGATTTACATATGGCTGTAAATACTCATGAATTAACAGTAGACTTTCATGATGGCGTAGGTCATGTTCATTTAGGATATGATATTTCCGTTGAAGGTGAATGGCAATTTTATAATCAGTTAGATATAGACGTGCGGGAGGATATAGAGCATGGACATGAAGGAAATCCTGAAATCGGGGATTGAACAGGCATTACAAGATACGATTAACAGCGGTGATTTGCCGGCTGGGGAATATCCAGAAATCGTTCTCGAAGTGCCACCTCAAAAGGAATTCGGTGATTTTTCTACAAACATCGCTATGCAATCCGCTCGTGTAGCTCGTCAAAATCCTCGAGCCATTGCTGAAGCTTTGATTAGTCATATGAATTTTGATTGGCTTGAACGTGCTGAGGTTGCCGGCGCAGGTTTTATTAATTTCTTTTTGAAATCTGATATGGTGTACGATACGTTAAAAGCCATTTTGAATGCTGGTATTGAGTATGGTGTTCAACCATTGCGTGCGCGCGATACGATTCAAGTAGAGTACGTAAGTGCAAACCCTACAGGGCCATTGCACGTAGGTCATGGTCGCGGTGCTGCGTACGGTAGTGCTCTTGTAAACTTGTTACGTGCAGCGGGTTACAATGTACAATCTGAATACTATATCAATGATGCGGGTAATCAAATCGACAACATGGCTATTTCCATTGAGTACCGTTTCCAAGAGTTACAAGGTGCTACATTAGTATTCCCACCTAAACGCAATGAAGACGGTTCTATGCCTGAGTTCGATATTCCAGAAGGGGCTTTAGTGTTCCCTGAAAATGGCTATCGTGGCCCAGATATTATTGAAACAGCGAAAGCGATTGCAGAACGAGAAGGCTTTGATAAACTAAACGCTATGACTGAAGCTGATCGCGTAGCATTGTTCAAGGAAGAGGGCTTAAAAGAAAAATTAGCTCGCTTAGAAGAAACATTAAGAAACTTCCGCGTTACGTTCGATAATTGGTTCTCTGAACGTACAGTTCATGAAACTGATGAAATTCATCACTCCGTAGAGGCGTTGAAGGCTCTAGGTAAAGTGTATGAAAAAGATGGAGCTTTGTGGTTAAAATCTACTGACTATGGCGATGATAAAGACCGCGTAGTTATCCGTGATAATGGGGTTCCTACATATTTGGCGGCAGATATTGCGTATCATCGCAATAAATTTGATCGTGGCTTTAAAGAAATGATTGATATTTGGGGCGCTGACCACCATGGTTATGTATGCCGTGTAAAAGCGGCTATGGCGGCGTTCGGTTATGACCCTGATAAATTAACAGTATTGCTATTACAAATGGTAGCATTGTTCCGTGACGGACAACTAGTTAAATTGTCTAAACGTAGCGGTGATAGTGTTACATTAGATGAATTAATCGATGAAGTTGGTGTAGATGCATCTCGTTACTTCTTCTTGATGCGTTCCTTGGATAGCCAACTTGATTTTGATATTAATTTGGCAAAATCTCGCAGTAATGACAACCCGGTGTATTATATCCAATATGCTCATGCTCGTATTCACAGTATTTACAACCAAGTGCGTGAAGCTGGCATCGCATTTGGCGATTATAGTGAAACTGATTTCACAACACTTACAAGTGAAATGGAATTAGAATTAATTAAGAAATTAGCTGAATATCCGGAAGAGGTCGTTCAAGCTGCTGAACATCGTGCACCTCATCGTATTGCTCGGTACTTATACGATTTGGCAAGCATGTTCCATTCATTCTACCGTCAAGGTCGTATCATTGGCGTAGATCCAGCGTTGCAACAAGCTCGTCTTGGATTAATCACAGCGATTGCCCTCGTTCTTCGTCAAGGCTTGGGTATTTTAGGTATTTCCGCTCCGGAAAAAATGTAATAGGTGGGAGGCATCATGGCAACTAAGTATATTTTCGTAACTGGCGGCGTTGTTTCTTCTCTTGGGAAGGGAATTACAGCAGCATCTTTGGGTCGTTTACTAAAAAACCGTGGTTTCAATGTAACGATTCAAAAATTTGACCCATACATTAATATCGATCCGGGTACGATGAGCCCTTACCAACATGGTGAAGTATTTGTAACAGATGACGGCGCTGAAACTGACCTTGATTTGGGCCATTATGAACGCTTTATCGATATTAACCTTAGTAAACGTTCCAATATTACAGCTGGTAAAGTATATTGGTCTGTAATCAATAAAGAACGCAAAGGTGATTACCTAGGTAGCACTGTACAAGTAATTCCACATATTACAAATGAAATTAAACAAAATGTTTACCGTGTAGGTAAAGAGGATAATGCTGATGTAGTTATCACTGAAATCGGGGGTACTGTAGGTGATATTGAAAGCTTGCCATTTATGGAAGCTATTCGCCAGGTGAAAAAAGAAGTAGGTCGTAACGATGTACTTTACATTCACGTTACGTTGGTGCCTTACATCAATGCCGCAGGCGAGTTGAAAACAAAACCTACACAACATAGTGTAAAAGAATTGCGTAGCATTGGTATTCAACCAGATATTTTGGTATGTCGTAGTGAGAAACATATCTCTGATGATATGAAAGAGAAACTTGCTTTGTTCTGCGACGTAGAACCTGAAGCAGTTATTGAAAATCAAACTTGTAGCTCTATCTATGAAGTGCCATTGATGATGCAAGATCAAGGTCTTGACGATATTGTTATCAAAAAGTTAGGTCTTGAAGATCGTCCATGTGATATGACTGCATGGAAAGAAATGGTTCATAAGATCTTGAATCCTAATAAAGATATTACAGTTGCTATTGTTGGTAAATATGTAGCGTTGCATGATGCGTATTTATCCGTAGTTGAAGCTCTAGATCATGCTGGTATTGCTACGGGTACTAAAGTGAATATTCGTTGGATTGACTCTGAAGAACTTGATGATACATCTGTAGATCCTAAAGAGGTATTTGAAGGTGTTGAAGGTATCATCGTGCCTGGTGGCTTTGGTTCCCGTGGTGTAGAAGGTAAAATCCGCACAATCCAATACGCTCGTGAAAACAATATTCCATATCTTGGTCTATGCCTTGGCATGCAATCTGCAGTAATGGAATTTGCTCGTAACGTATGTGGCATGGAAGGAGCAACCTCTAGCGAATTCGATGAAAATGCTAAATACAAAGTAATTGACTTGATGAGTGATCAAGTTGATGTAGATAAAAAAGGCGGTACAATGCGCCTAGGTATCTATCCATGCAAAGTGGAAGCCGGTACGAAAACTCACGAAGCTTATGGGGAAGATTTGATTTATGAACGTCATCGTCATCGCTATGAGTTCAACAATGAATACCGTCAACAATTGACCGATGCAGGTCTTGTGATTTCTGGTACATCTCCAGATGGCCGCCTTGTTGAAAGTATTGAAGTAAAAAACCATCCATTCTTTGTTGGTACACAAGCGCATCCAGAACTTAAATCTCGCCCAAATAATGCACATCCATTATTCCGTGGTTTTGTAGATGCAATCTTAGAACTTAAAAAATAGATAAAAGCGATGGGATCTATTTTATCTATTATAGGTTTATTTATATTAGCTGCACTCAAACTAGAGCAGTTTGTATATGGTAAATCGGGAAAAGAACAATCTACAACTGGTCACATAGCACGGAGAGGGCTTGCTAATATTGCGGGTTTAATCGCTTTTGATCACGCTACTGTGAACAGTAAGTCTGTTGTAGTACGTAAAAAGAAGAAAGATGCTCAGAAATGAGCATCTTTCTTCTTTTTTTGCTTACATCGAAAAAAGTTGGGAAAATATATCGATAAATTTAAAAATAACGCTTGCAATATTGAATGATATTTGTTATTATATAGACAAAGATAGATATAGATATGGTGTTAAGTACACCAATGTAAATATATTCGTTAAATATGGAACTCAAATAAGGAGGACATAACATGTCTATTATTGGTAAACAACTTCCTGAATTTACACTTGATGCTTTCAAAAAACCTGAATTGGTAAAAGTTAGCACTGCAGACGTGTTGGGTAAATGGTCTATATTCGTATTCTATCCAGCAGACTTTACATTCGTATGCCCTACTGAGTTGGAAGACGTACAAAACTCCTATGCAGAGTTGAAAGAATTGGGTTGCGAAGTTTACTCCGTATCTTGTGACTCCGAATTCGTTCACAAAGCATGGTCTGATGCTTCTCCAAGCATCAATAAGATCGAGTACTACATGTTAGCTGACAAAAAACATGAATTGGCTGACTTCTTCGATGTATTCCAAGAAGAATCTGCTATGGCTTACCGTGGTACATTCGTAGTAGATCCAGAAGGCTTCGTGCGTACAGCAGAAATTCATGATATGGGTATCGGCCGTTCCGCTGAAGAATTGGTTCGCAAAGTACAAGCTGCTCAATTCGTAGCTAAACATGGCGATCAAGTGTGCCCTGCACGTTGGAAGCCAGGTAAAGACACTTTGAAACCAGGTCTTGATCTTGTAGGTAAAATCTAATTAAGAAACTTATACTTAAATGCTAGAGTAATCTAGATAACTCCTCAAATGACATAAACACGGGCGCGCATCGTTTTCCTGACGATACGGTAAGTCCCAATACCAGATGAACCCTCTCCAATTCATCATGGTAAACCTCATATAACAAACTACAAACTATACGCAAAAGGACTGGCCTTCGGGCTGGTCCTTTTGTGTTGTTAATATCCCTTTATAAAAGTAGGAAATAAGTTCTTGCATTTTTATAGTGAGTGGTCTATAATGAAATTAATTCCTATTAATATGAAAGGTTTTATAAATAGCTTTATAAATATAATATAAGCACTTTTTAATATGGGTGTGTTTAACACTAACGTTTACAAAGAAAGGCAAGATATATGAGGATTTCCACAAAAGGTCGTTATGCATTGATGGTTCTCATCGATTTGGCAGAGCAAGGGCAAGATAAACCAGTTTCCTTGCGATCTGTGGCAGAACGACAAGGCATATCTGAAAAATACCTAGAAGGTATCGTAGCTCGTTTAGGCGCTGCTAACCTAGTGGATAGTATCCGCGGTAAATATGGCGGATATCGATTGTCTAAAAACCCTAAGGAGTACACAATTATTGAAATATTGCTTGCTACTGAGGAATCGATGGCTATCATATCTACCCTTGATGAAGGGGTGAGTACTGATACAGTAATCAACGAACGCACCGTTGGTTTCTGGGCAGGCTTACAAAACTATATTCATGATTATTTAGAAAACGTAACCCTACAAGATGTAATTGATGGGACTTACGCTAAACTTGATACAAAATATGATAATTGGGATGGTTCTATTTAATTAAGGAGTGACCACTATGTCTAAAATTGCTAAATCTTTTGTTGAATTAATCGGTAAAACACCATTATTGGCAGCTACACGTTTTGGTGCTAAATTTGGTGCAGAAGCAAATATTTTTGCTAAATTGGAATACTTTAACCCAGGTGGATCTGTAAAAGATCGTATCGCAGCAGCAATCATTCAAGCGGCTGTTGAGTCTGGTGAATTACAACCAGGTGGTACAATTGTAGAAGCTACATCTGGTAACACAGGTATTGGCTTATCTGCTGTAGGTGCTGCGCTTGGCTATAAAGTTGTAATCGTAATGCCTGAAACAATGTCCATTGAACGCCGTAAATTAATGCTTGGTTATGGCGCTCAGCTCGTATTGACTGACGGTTCTCTTGGTATGAAAGGCGCTATTGCAAAAGCTAAGGAAATCGTAACGGCTACAGCTGGTGCTATTGAAGCAGGTCAGTTCGTAAATCAAGCTAATCCTGCAATTCACTACAGAACAACTGGCCCTGAAATCTGGCAAGATACTGATGGTACCGTAGATATCTACGTATCTGGTGTTGGTACAGGCGGTACGTTGACAGGTGCAGGTCGTTACTTAAAAGAACAAAACCCTGATGTACATGTGGTTGCCGTAGAACCAGCAGATTCTCCTGTATTATCTAATGGTAAACCAGGCCCTCATAAAATCCAAGGCTTAGGTGCTGGCTTCATTCCAGATACATTGGATACTAACATTTACGATGAAGTAATCCAAGTTTCTAACGAGGATGCTTTTGCTACATCTCAAGCTTTTGGTCACACAGAAGGCGTATTGGTAGGTATTTCCTCTGGTGCTGCGCTTTGGGCGGCTCAAGAATTGGCAAAACGCCCTGAAAATAAAGGCAAAAATATTGTAGTAATTCTCCCTGATACAGGCGAACGCTACTTATCTACAGCTTTATTCCCTGAAGTTTAATCACCTATCATGGTGAAAGCATAACAGTTGCTTTCTACTGGCTCAAACACATGGATGTTTCCCTGTATTTTACAGGGAGCATCCTTTTTTTTCTGAATTCATTTGTTATTGTAATAGGTAATGTACTGAGTAGATAATGGTGCAGATTATTGATAGTGGGAGAGGGTCTTTTACAATAATATTTATTATTGAATACACAAGAAAATTTATAATTGTATATAAAAAAGGAGCTACTAGGTAGCTCCTTTAGTATTTTGGTATGTTTTTAATTGTAATTATCTACCGTTTTTAACAATATTATCCATCCAGTTGAATAATTCTTCTAGATCGTAATCACCAGAATGATCTACATCAAATGGTGTTGCCATATCTACTCTGTACCCAAGGTTTTGAGCACGCGTCCCTACGATTAAAGGAATTGCAACAGATGTATTGCTGTCAGCTGTGCCGTAACGGATACGATAGAATCGTGCATTTGTCGCAGCTGGAGAACCGAGATAGTTCATTGGGTTCATCATAGTAACAATCTTAGCATTTTCTACGTATACATCTTGATTAGTAGTTGTATCGTGTAATGCAGCAGTAATTGTAAAGTGATTATTATCTGTAGTACTTGTACCAAATAGACTGTTTTCACCAGTATCATTGGAACGGGAGTCAAAGGCGCCTGGCGCTTTAGAACGGCTTACAAAATGGTTATATGCTTCCCAGTTAATGTCTTTGATAGTCCCTGTTTTATTATCACGTACAAGGTATGTATGCTTAGATAAATCAGTACCTTTAGCTTGTGCTTTATTAGCAGCAGCAACGATAAATTCTTTTACATAATTTTTGAAAGTACCATTACCATTCTTATCGAGTTTTAGAACACGACCTAGAGAGTCACGTAATTGTAAGTTATTTACGTAATCAGGGAAGTGTTCGCTAAGCATTTTGGAATATGCTAAATCGTCTGAATTCAAGTTTACACGTTGCATTGTGCGTTGTGGTTGAGCAGGAGTACCGCCTACATTGGCTTGTGGTAATTCACCTGGGGACATAGTCACTTTATTAAAGGACGAAATGCCGTTATAACTCCATTCGTAAGCCATATCAGCTGCATCGAGGTTAGTGATAGGGGCATACGCAGATACTGCGTATACATTAG
>CAKQBP010000060.1 GCA_934216375.1 uncultured Veillonella sp. | reverse complement strand
GCATAAGTCATCGCCTTGTACGCAATATCGCTCATAAAACGAGGTGCTTGACCATTTAGCTGTGCTGCCTGACCACCGGACATACCAGAAGCCGTTTTTTCTGCATAATCTATACCATCTTGAATGGAGCTTTCAAAAATATCTAACCGATGCTCAATTTCCCGAGTAACCGCCTCTTCATTGCGGTCATAATTTTCTAATTCATAGCGCAGCACTACATCGCCAAAGGAAATATTATTTTCCTCACCTAGGCGAATAATATCTGCAATTGTATCATATGCATAACTCATTATTCGCCCTCCTATAATGCTTCAAAGGTCATAACATCTTGAATCCCTGGACACTCGCGCATAAACTGAACCGTAATAGGATTTACCACTGTATCCGTAGTAATAACCATGACCGCATCCTTATGCTTGCCCTTACGGAATACGCGCATCGTAGCAATATTAATATCAGACTCGCTCAAGGCTTGACTAACAAGAGAAATCGCACCAGGTCTATCCTCATGGAACACAACGAGCGTAAACTCATCTCCTGTAATGGACATATCATTTCCATCTACTTCGGTAATCATAATCTGACCACCACCGAGAGAGCGACCAATAACAGTCATATGACGATTATGGTCATCATACATATCAAAACGCACCACATTCGGATGGCCTACATCTATAGGAGACTCGATGAAGGCAAACTCCATCCCCTCTTTTTTCGCTATTTCATGAGCAATGCGGATATTTTTATCATCCTCTTTATAACCCAATAGACCACCAATCAAGGCACGATCCGTACCATGACCTTTGTATGTTTTTGCAAAAGATCCATATAAAGTTAAATCTACCTTTTTAGGAGTAGAACGAAAAATACAACGCGCCATCTTGCCTAGCCGAGCAGCCCCCGCTGTATGCGAACTAGACGGACCAATCATGATAGGTCCTATAATATCAAAAATACTATTCATACATGCCTCTACATACACACAAATAATGTGAGAAAGTTCTTACTTACCTATAGTATAACAATCAATATTGATAAATGTCTATATGCACATTAGAGGCATATTTGTGCACATACAAAGGACTGCTATTCTTGTGAAAGCGGTTCTAAAAGTTTGTATATTGATGGGACTTATGTTCCTCAAACGTTTTACTAATGGGCACCACCTATTGAGGACCGAAACGCGTCTATCTCCCAGCACATACTATTTTAGGAAAATCTATCAAAGAAGTAGTATATTGATGGGACACCTCCATATCTACAGTTATAAAAAGGAAGGACTATACTTATACAGCGACATCAGGTCACGAGGAGCAAAGAAGTATAGTCCTTCCTTTTTAACTAAGTTGTAGATACGAAACAGGGCCCCATCAATATACAAGCACACCCATAGATAGCTTTCACAGAATAGTAAAAAAACGCACCTTAGGCGAACCCAAGGTGCGTTATTTATAACAACAGTCCTAAATCATAAAAGAGAGGGGAAGTAGGACTGTGGTTAACAAGTTAACAGATCCTATTAGCCCAAGATAGCTTTCATGTCAGCTTCTGGAGTTGTAATTGGATGTAATTGGAATTTCTCTACCAAAATGTTCAATACATTGTTGGAGAAGAATTTAGGCAAGGATGGGCCGATGTAGATGTTGCGGATACCCAATGCCAACAATGTTAACAAGATACATACCGCTTTTTGTTCGTACCAGGACAATACCAATGTCAATGGCAAGTCGTTTACATCACATTCAAATGCACCAGCTAAAGCTACTGCTACTTGAATAGCGGAGTAAGCATCGTTACATTGACCCATATCAAGGATACGAGGGATACCACCGATTTCGCCGATGTTCATATCGTTGAAACGGAATTTACCACAAGCCAATGTCAATACTACAGTATCATCTGGAGTTTGTTTAACGAATTCAGTGTAGTAGTTACGGCCTACTTTAGCACCATCACAACCACCTACCAAGAAGAAGTGTTTGATTGCGCCAGCTTTCACAGCATCGATTACTTTATCTGCAATACCCAATACTGTACCATGACCGAAACCAGTAGTTACTTCATGACCACCGTTGATACCAGTGAATTCTTGAGCTTCTTTGTAGCCGCCCAATTCGATAGCACGGTTGATAACTGCGGAGAAGTCTTTAGTACCATCTGCATTTTCTTCGATGTGTGCACAACCGTCGAAACCTACCATATCTGTAGTGAAGATATTTTCTCTGTAGTTTTCTTTTGGTGGCATAATGCAGTTTGTAGTGAACAAGAATGCGCCAGGAACGTCAACGAATTCTTTTTGTTGGTTTTGCCATGCTGTACCGAAATTACCTTTCAATTGAGGATGTTTCTTCAATTCAGGATAAGCGTGGCAAGGCAACATTTCACCATGAGTATAGATATTTACACCTTTACCATCAGTTTGTTCCAATAATTGTTTCAAGTCATGAAGGTCATGACCAGTTACAACGATGAAAGGACCTGGTTCTACAGTCAAAGGAACTGTAGTTGGTACAGGTGTACCATATGTTTCAGTATTAGCTTTATCAAGAACAGCCATACATTTCAAGTTGATATGACCGAATTCCATCAAAAGATCAAGCCATTCTTCAGCGCTGTGATCTTTAGCGAATTCTACCATACCTTTAACGAACCAAGCGTCAACATCAGCATCGTGGAAGCCAAGGCGAGCAGCATGCCATGCGTATGCAGCCATACCGCGCATACCTAACAATAATGTGGAACGAAGGGATACGATGTCTTCTTCACCTTTCCACAATTGTTCCCAATCAAAGTTTTGTTGAGCGCTGTCCACTTTTGCATGGTAAGCATTCACTTCGTCAATGAATTCTTGAACGCGGTCTTCAGAGAAGTTTACGTTTGTTACACACATGAACAAACCGCGCATAATATAATCGATACCTTCTTTAGTATGACCCTTTACGTCTAAAGCGCGAGCCAAGCCAACTAAGGCAGCAGTTAATTCGTCTTGTAAGTTAGCAACTGGTGCAGTTTTACCACATACACCTTGTACAGTACAGCCACCTGGTGCTGCAGATTGTTCGCATTGATAACAGAACATACTCATTTAAAATCCTCCTTTGCGAGACTTCCTCGCAGTCAAGCTAGATAATATAAAACCTATACATTACACTGATGTTTTATCAGTTGTCTGATTGATTACATTTGAAAGTATAACGTAAAGATGATACAATTTCTGTAGCTTGAGCAACAAATAAAAACTTTTTCAAAAATTTTCCTGACTTCCCTTATGGAACAGGTAGACCATTTAGTCTTATACTTTTATTATACAATAATCATTTTTAATTGCTATAGACTTTATCACACCGGAGGTGCTTATGAAACAAATACTTTCAAACGATATCATTAATCAATATATGCCCACCCTCGTGAAATGTCCTTTATTCAATAAATTAGGAGAACCAGAGCTGCGTAGCTATTTAAATAATGCCAAAGTTATCATCCACAGTTACCAAAAAAATGATTTTATAGCCCTCGCTGGAGATCCTATGGAGGGTATTGGTGTCATCCTTGAAGGCAGCGCTTTACTGACTCGTGAAAATGTAATGGGGCAACGGGTTATTATGGCAAACTTAGAGCAATCAGATATTTTTGGAGAAGCACTACTATTTAGCAAACAGCCTTTATGGCCTGCTACCATTAAAGCAACAAAAGCAACTAAAATTATGTTTATTCCGCTTGAAACCTTTATTAAAACATTACCGGATTGTCATCAATGCCAAACTAAAATCCTATCTAATCTATTAGAGGATTTATCTGAAAAAGCAATTCTATTAACCAGAAAAGTCCATTACCTCACATTAAAAGGGATGCGCGAAAAGATTTTTGCGTACTTAACAGATATTTATAAACGTCAGCATTCTAACACAATTCAATTACCCCACAACCGCGAGCAAATGGCTGAGGTCCTCAATGTATCTCGCACAGCTCTTAGCCGTGAACTAGGTCGTCTTCGCGATGAAGGTCTTATTGACATTACAGGTCGCACCGTAACAATTAAAAACATTGAAGACATTGAAGAATTCGGCTTCAACACCTTCTAACACTTAATAGCTATTAAATTTAACAAACTAAAAAGTCTCTCAAGATAATCTTGAGAGACTTTTTTATTACATAACACATAAGCTATATAACGTTTTTAAGTATATACCTATATTAATAACTATATTATCCAATTTTTGAAACTATATAGTGCTTAAAATCATAAATTAGAACCAATGAGACAAATCAAATTCTTCACCAATGGTTGCTTTCACATGAGCACGGCCTAAGTAAAGGCCTAACAATGTTAAACTAATTTTAGACATTGGCGTGCTATCGAAGACATCAGCCAAGTCCAATAAAACTGGTGAAATGTCATCCATAATATCACGCGCCTCTTGTCCCCTGAAAGCAGTAGGTTTACTCTTCATCAAAGCTAAAAGATCACGTTGAACCATAGCATTAGAAATTCGTGTTTGTCTAAAGAATTGTGGTGCCAAAGACTCATCTACCAAGGCTAATTTATAAAGATTGGAGTTCAAGCTACGCACCACATAACGTGGATCTACACCATGACCGTCTGTAGCACGGAAGAGTTCTTCCTTAGAGAAACCACGATAGTTGAATACAAACGGGTATGAATTAGACAACACTTGACATAAAGTGATAGGTTCTTGTTCTTCTTGCGTACAGCGTAAGTAGTCCAGCTGGCGATAGAAAGAATCATTTCGAGGCAAATCAGAGATAAATGGCTCAATATATTTTTCCACATAATGTTGAAAGTGAATCAATCCATAGTTATTAGAGTTTCTAGAATATTGTAACAATAATGTTAAGGCCATAACTTGAAAGTGACCTAATGTTAAATGAGGTAATACACGTAATGCATCAAAAGCTACGAGGTATGGCGTACTAGATTTAGGAGATTGAACCACATCTAGAAAAGCACCTAACGCAGCGGACTTCATCCACTCCGTGTTTGTAGCGGCATATGCCTTTTGCATACTCATCAACGCTTCTTGAATAACAATATTCTCTAGTAATGCATTCACTTCAACAATTTTTGTAATATTGAGAGCCCCTAAAGCATCTCTTGTAATAGATTCTACATAGTGTTGCGTGTCGCCATGTAGTACTCCAAAGGAATGAACAAATGGCGCTATAGCCAGCTCAACGCATTTATCTTCATGTGCCGTTTTTGCCCATTGACCATGCGGTTCCTCCTCTTCAGCTAAACTTGTTTCCGCCAATTGTGCTTCAATTTCAGAGGCATCAAACAAACGCGTTTCATCTAATACCGATGGCCCTTCCGCGGTTTGTATTTCGTTTGCACCACCTATCATCTGCGTAGCATCTATGCTATCCGCTTCATCAGCTTCAAAGGCTTCCACAGATTCACCCATAGCAATTGTATCTTCAACAGAGTTAGCGTTATTGAGAAGTTCATCTGTAACGACATCAAGGACGATAGTTTTATCCACCAACGGAGTAACACCTTGATTAGCTTGATTAGCTCGCTTAAGATCTGATACGGCTGTCATCACAATGGTTTCATCCCCTATTGGTGTGCCATTATCCGAACCTAATGCTAACGCATATTCTCCTGCTGAAACATGACTTGAATTGGACTTTAGAGTACTTCTTCTATTATAAGAAGTATCTATAGGATCAACTAAAGATTCAACAAATTCTCGCTCTTCACTATCCATCGTTTCAACTGTATCCGGAATTGATGCAGTATATACATTAGTACCACTCATATGAGTAATTGTTACATTGCCTTCTTGCGACTCCGTTGCAAATATAACATCATTATACTCTTTAGAATTATTTTTATTACTTATGTTTTTATGGGATTTTTCCTTTGCCTTACTTTCACCATCACCACCGCTAAAAACAGCATAGCAAACACCAAAAAATCCCAATGCCACGACGGCTAATACAAAATACGGTATTAGGTTTGACATACTATCCCCCTACATCAATGCTTCATTATATGCAGCACGCTCACCGCCGATGCTCTTTGGCCGAACACGACAAGCGGTCACATGTGCTTTTCCAATTTCTTTCACACAAAGACGTACAGGCACTGCAACGTGTTTCATGTGCATACCAATGAAAGTATCTCCAATATCGATGCCTACATCAGCTTGAATAAATTCAACCATCACAGGATCATCAAAATGTTCATACGCCATCACAGCCAGGGCACCACCCGCATGACGTTGAGGAACAACATTAACTTCCTCCTCCCATGTCATGGCACTACGTTCCATAACAAGTGCACGATTAATATGTTCACAACATTGAATAGCCAAGTTAAGTCCTTTAGCCTTAATAGCATTGTATATTTCATCAAATACGACCTGAGCCACATCAAGGTGAGAGTCAGTGCCGATTTTTTTACCTACAATTTCGCTAGTGGAACAGCCCACAACGAACAATTGACCTTCGCGAACCTTTGCTAAATCAAGTAATTCAGCCATCGCGTTGCGAGCTGACTGACGAATAGTTTCTACAGAAGTCATGTTATCGCCTCACTCAAATTGAATGTATAAAATCTATATGTATATTATCATAAAACCGACAGAATCGATAGACTAAACTCTACAGGTAACGGATGAACGTCTTATGATTATGGCTTAACAACAAAAAGAGGCTTGCTAAAGCAAGCCTCTTTCAATCACTCAATGGTGATATTAGATTTTTCTGTAAGGTTTTTGGCCTAATTCGTAGAAGTTATTACCTTCAGTATCGCCAACTACGATGCAAGGGAAATCTTCAACAGTCAATTCAGCCAAAGCTTCTGGTCCAAGTTCACCATAAGCAAGTACTTCGTATTTTTTGATGGATTTTGCAATCAATGCTGCAGCGCCACCAACTGCTGCGAAGTATGTGCAACCATTTTTCTTCATGGATTCAACTACTTCTGGTTTGCGGGAACCTTTACCAATCATGCCTTTGATACCTTGATCAAGCATTGTTGGTGTGTAAGCATCCATACGACCGGAAGTTGTAGGACCAGCGGAACCAATTGGATCACCAGGTTTTGCAGGTGTTGGTCCAAGATAATAAACAAACTTATTTGTCCAATCGATTGGCAATTTTTCACCACGCGCTAAAGCTTCAGTCATAACTTTATGAGCAGCGTCACGAGCGGAGTAAATTTTACCAGTGATAAGAACGCTATCACCAACTTTTAATTTGCGGGAAAACTCTTCATTATATTCTTCAGTATTAATGCGAATTGATTCAGCCATTGTTTTTACCTCCTATCGATTAAAGTACTACGTGAGCATGACGAGCAGCATGGCACATGATAGTAACTGCAACAGGAAGACCTGCGATGTGAGTTGCACCCCATTCGATGTTTACACCAAGACAAGTTGTAGTGCCGCCCAATTGTGGACCGATACCAGTTTTGTTAACCATTTCCATGATTTCTTCTTCTAATTTTGCATAGTCAGCATCTTTATGAGGAGTGCTAATATCGCGAAGCAAAGCTTTTTTGGACAAAACAGCTGCTTGGTCCATAGTGCCACCGATACCTACGCCAAGTACGATTGGAGGGCATGGGTTAGGGCCAGCTTTTTTAACGATTTCAAGAACTGCATTTTTAACGCCTTCAACGCCGTCAGCAGGAACAAGCATAGCTACGCCAGATTTATTTTCGGAACCGAAACCTTTAAGTTCTACTTGGATATCTACTTTATCGCCAGGA
>CAKQBP010000059.1 GCA_934216375.1 uncultured Veillonella sp. | reverse complement strand
ATAGAGGCCCAAGGGATAGGGACGATAGCGATACGATTAATTTCTTTCTTCATAGATACGTCTGTACCGGTTAAATCTGTAACGACTTTTATATTATCGTTGGGTTTATCGTTTGGACCAACAGAATTAGTACAACCGGCAAATAGTAGAGGACATATTAATAATCCTGCTATAAGACTATTGTGTATAAAATTTTTCAGTTTCATACGGCACCTCCATGATGGATATAAATTAAATAAACTTATCCTAGCATTAAAAAAAATAAACTTCTAATTCCTATTTTTTATGTACATATAGAAGAATATTATAAAGTTAAAATATGTAGAAAATATCCGGTAATAGAGTTTCTGATAGTATTTTTTGGTATAAAAAAGGCCCTCATCTATTAAGTCGATGAGGACCTCGCTCTATTATAGAGAATGTGCTCTTAATTCTTCAGCAGATTGTGTGGAAATCCAAGCTGGTGGAATGTCGAATACTGCATAGCAACCTGTGCCGCCGTGTTTAGCAAGTCGGTAGAGACCACGAGCGTAAGCAACAAGTGCAGAGCCTGTGAATTCAGGGTTGGAGTCAAGTTTCAAGGAGTACTCGATAACGTGACGTGTGCCTTCTGTGCTTTCACCAGAGCGAAGAACGAAGCCACCATGTGGAATGCCTTTGTGGTTGCGATCAAGTTCTTCTTGAGAAATGAAGTTTACTACTGTTTCATAACCTACGAAGTAGTTTTCCATAGTTTTGATTTCGTTTTCAATTTTAGCTTTATCAGCATCAGGAGCAGCTACTACATAGCACTCGCGAAGGTGACCTTTATATCCATCAACGTCAGGAGTTTGACCATTGCGGATTTCGTCTAAGTATTGTTCTTTAGGAACAGTGTATTGACGGGCATCAAGAACACCATCGATACGACGAATAGCATCGGAGTGACCTTGGGAAACGCCACGGCCCCAGAATGTGTAGGACTTGCCTTTTGGTAAGATTGCTTCTGCGTAAACACGTTGCAAGGAGAACATGCCTGGGTCCCAACCGCAAGAAATCAATGTAGCTGTTTTAGCTTCTTTAGCCACTTTGTCTACATTAGCAAAGTGTTCAGGGATACGAGCATGTGTATCGAAGGAATCAATACAGTTGAAGTATTTTGTTACCATTGGTGTTTGTTCGATAAGATCTGTTGCAGAACCACCGCAAAGAACCATTACATCGATTTTGCCTTTAAAGTTAGGAATATCTTCCATCGTGTAAGTAGGTACACCAGATACAGTTTCAATACCTTGACGGCGAGAAAATACGCCGATGAGCTCCATATCAGGTTGTAACTGAACAGATGCTTCTACGCCACGAGCTAAGTTGCCGTAACCAACGATACCAATACGAATATTCATATTAGCCTCCTATATAAGTTGAAATTTAATAATTAATATATTTATTATAGCATAAAATTAATAGCTTTTAATATTTTTCTATAGAATTTTTTAGATGGTATAGAAAATAATTAATATCTAATTTAAACAAGTAATTTGTGCACAACTATATCGATACATAGCGTGTTGTTATAGGGGACAAATAAAAAATCATATGCGTATAAATTGACACATATACCCCGAACCTAGATACAATTAAATTGGTTATGTTAGCTAGTTATGTTCATAGTTGAAGTGTTAGAGGAGGTATAACATGAGAAAAAATGTAAAAGCTGCTGTTATTGCTGCATTAATCGTAACAGGTGCTAATGCTTTTACCATGGTATCAGCCACAACTGTGGAAAGTCATACAGATGGGAAATCTATTGGTCTTAACTTGTGGGGTGAAAAGAGACATTATACAGATGACTTAACTGTTAATGTATCAGGCTTGGGTGTGAATGGTACAAAATATCATAATAATGTTACAGGTATTTACGCCCTTGATGGGACACAAGTCGCTATCGATAAAAATGTAACCGTAACAGTTAAAAATCCAGCACCTGCAGAAAGTGGTGCGAAACGTAGACCTGATTTGGCGCATTATTACATGAGCGGTATCTATGCTGGTTATGGTGGACTTACTAATGATGGCAATAACGATGATACTCGAATTACTGTAAAGGGTAATGCTAAAGTCGATGCTGTTGGCGTTGGTTTGCAAGCTAATAAAGATGGGTATATTCGCATACTAGGTGGGGCCGATGTAAAAACATATCCTTTAGATACCTCTGATACCTACTCTGCATTATCTGAAGAAGGTTTTGTTTATGTAAATACGGGTATGGATGGCTTACATCCGGGAACTAATGATGTGAAGATGTACGGTAATATAGGATTTTTAGATAAAAACTATGGTATCGACAAGAATCCACATAACCATGGCTCACATATTTCATTAGGCTTAACAACACCAAATTCTAAATTAATAGGTGGTGTGTTGAATGAATTTGATGAAAGCAATAATAATCCGTATCATGGTGGTTTGCGATTGTATTTACAAAATGGTGCGACCTGGCGCAATGAATGGTTAGGCGCTGAGCGCGTATATCCTACACAAGGTCGTCCTAATAATGCAAACTATTTATATACTGGTAGCCGTGTAGAACATTTTATTGGTGGTAAGGATATAGCGAGTCAAGGTATTATTCAACCGGTAGACGCACGACCAATTACTATTAATAATTATGCGGGTCATACCGCCATTGATTACGAAAAGGGTGCTCCTGCAGCTGCACAAGGTAAGGGCGAAGTTGTTATCAACCATGCTGATAAGGGGTCTTCTGTGACTATGCGCAGTTCGGCAGATGCTCTTAAAGGATATGTAAATGTAAACAACCCACGTAGCACTTTGCAGCAGTTGGCTAATAAGTTAACATATACTGGCTTTACTAAGGGTGAACGTAATTTAGATGTGAATGTTGAAGTCCATTCCGGACTCATTAGTCCTTCATATTCTACTAAGCTTGGTACAGAAAACTTTGCTGTTGACGGTAAGGCTAGCGTTACGGATAAAGCGGTCGTGACAACTCGTGAAAGCGAAGTTGTATCTGGTGTTAAGAGTGCGTTAGCTTCCTCTGTGATGCAAATGAAAGCTGATACGAATGACTTACAACGTCGCCTCGGTGATATACGATTAAACCCCAATAAGCATGGTGTATGGGGAAAATATATTGGCGGTAAATCTAAAATTACAGACAACGCCTATGTAAACCAAACATACAATATGGCGCAAGTTGGTTATGACACATTGCGTGGCGATTGGACTATTGGTGGTGCTTTACTATATGGTACAAGCAATAGTGATTACGCTCTAGGCTCCGGGTCCGGTAAAACCGCAGGTTTAGCATTATACGGTGCAAAACAATACAATGATGGTCGTTACTTAGATGTTATTGGTAAAGTAAATCGTTTGAAAAATGATTTCACCGTACGCAATAGCTTGGGCATAAGCTTGAGCGGTGATTACCGCAATACAGGTACCTCTTTGAGTGTTGAATATGGTAAACGGATTAAGAAAGACAATGGTTTTTATATCGATCCTAACGCAGAATTGACGTTTAGTCGCTTGTCTGGTGTAAACTTTGATGCTCGTACAAATACGGATAGCATAGTACACATTAACTCTGATGCGGTAAATTCCGTTATCGGTCGTATTGGTGTAGGCATTGGCAAGGAAAGTAAGAACAGCAATATCTTCCTCAAAGCAGCATTAGCTCATGAATTTTCTGGCAAAATGAAATCTACTTATAGCATGGCCGGTGAGCCAACCACGGGTAGTGAAGTGAACTTGAAAGACACATGGCTTGATCTTGAACTAGGTGGCTCATGGAGCGTACGTCCTAATACATATATTTATGGGACTTTCACTAAAAATTTTGGTGCTACCGTAGACAATTCCTATCGCATTGACGCAGGGATTCGGCATAACTTTTAAGTAATGGTAAATATAGTAGAGACAAATAATTATGGGAATGTTATTTGTTAGTACTATAGTGTTAAGGAATACTGGAATCAAATATTCATATATGTAAGGGTATATAAAAAAGACCGACTACATTCCTAGTGAAGGACTGTAGTCGGTCTTTTGGTTTTATAGATATAAACTACTATAAATCATATATTCCAGATTAAATGTAAGTTAAATATAAATCTAAAACCAAATATAGACATTATTATATTAGAACTGTAATGTTTTGATTCTTTCAACGGCACGAATTGTATTTTCACGGCTACCGAATGCTGTTAAACGAAGGTACCCTTCGCCGTGAGGACCAAATCCAGAGCCTGGTGTAGAGACGATTTGAACTTGTTCGAGCAAGATGTCAAATAATTCCCAGCTAGTCATATTGCCAGGCGTTTTAAGCCAAATATATGGTGCGTCAACACCACCGTATACGGTAAGGCCGATAGATTCAAGTCCTTCTTTGATGATACGAGCATTTTCTTTGTAGTACGCAATGTTTGCACGAGTTTGCTCACGGCCTTCTTTTGTGTAGACTGCTTCAGCACCGCGTTGGATGATGTAAGGAACACCATTGAATTTAGTGCATTGACGGCGGTTCCACATAGGGTTTAGCGGTTGGCGTTCACCAGATTTAGTTTTACCGGTTACTTCTTTAGGTACTACGGCGTAAGCACAACGTGTACCTGTGAAACCTGCAGTTTTAGAGAAGGAACGGAACTCGATAGCTACTTCGTGAGCGCCTTCGATTTCGTAGATAGATTTTACAGTGTCTTCTGTGCTAATGAAAGCTTCATAAGCAGAGTCAAACATCAAAATCGCATCATTATCTTTACACCATTTGATCCATTCTGCTAAACGAGCACGGCTTAAAACAGTACCAGTAGGATTGTTAGGCGAGCAAAGGTATACAATGTCTACTCGTTCAGACGGAAATTCTGGAGAGAAGTTGTTTTCTGCATAAGTAGGGAGGTATACAACCTTTTGGAAGATACCATCTACAGCTTCGCCAGTACGGCCACCCATAACATTGGAGTCAAGGTATACTGGGTATACTGGATCAGTGATGGCAATGATGTTATCTTCGCTGAATAACTCTTGGATGTTGCCAACGTCAGATTTGGCACCATCGGAAACAAATACTTCATCGATTGAAATATCTACGCCTAATGGTTTGTAATCGCCATCAACAATAGCCTGACGTAAGAAATCATAGCCTTGTTCTGGGCCGTAACCGCGGAATGTTTCTGCTTTGCCCATTTCTTGGACAGCCTTGCTCATAGCATCGATAATTGCTGGAGCAAGAGGTAATGTAACATCGCCGATACCAAGACGAATAATATCTGCATCTGGATGAGCAGTTTGGTACTCATTTACCCTTTTAGCAATATTAGCGAATAAATAAGAACCTTGTAGGTTTAAGTAGTTTTCATTGATATTAGCCATGATGACTCCTTTTTATAATCAGATTTCTCTATATATAGTAAATTATATAGAATAATGACGCAAGGATTTTCTATAGAATGTTAGAATTACTTTGAGTTATGTTATTTATAATAGACTTTTTATTAATTAAAATGCAATGTGGAATTTCTTGCGCATCCCATGAATTATAGTAAAAGTATAAAATAGTTATTATTTATCTACTGCAAATAAAGCCCTGCATTGTTTAACCATAAAACAATCGTTGGCATAATGAATTTATAATGAAGTCAGATGGTGTTTTGTGTATAATAAAGGTTATTTTTTAGTAATTATGTGTAGTGGAGTCAATTGTTATTAGGGAGGATTCATAATGTTGGACGGTAAAGAAGCATATGAATTAATTTGTGAAACTATTTTTGATCAAAATAAAAATGATATCAAGAAAGCGACTATAAACCAAAAAAAAGTAAAGCAAGAAAATAGTAATGACGAAGTAAAAAGCTTTGCAGCAAACTTTTATAAGGCACCTATTGTAAATTACAAAGGCTATGTAAAAGGAGCTATTCAAGAGGATAAGAATCGTTATAGTGAAGTTATTTCAAGTACTCTTTTATCAAAAAATCTTTTGAAAGCTTGGAAAGAATTAACGCCTGTACGGGCTAATCATTTTGATACAAAGCATACCCATTCTGAATCCGTAGATATGAAACAGTTACAAGGAACAAATCGTAAAGAGGAAATCCTAGCGAAATTATTATTTTACCAGTGTAAGGTTGATGGACTAGGTTACATTTTTGATTATCAAACACCATTAAAAGCGACACGAAATGATTCTTATGGAAAAATAGACTTATTAGGATTTAATCAAGATGATAAATGTTATTCTGTAATTGAATTAAAATATCGTCCATCTGGTAGTGAGGAAACCTTACTACGCTGTATTTTAGAAGCTTATACATATTATAAATTACTGGATTTAAAACAGATTAAATCTGATGTTGAACACGCTGGCATAAAGGAACTAAAGGAGTTACCTAAATATAAGCATACTGATAAAGCAGAATTAGTAATTTTGTTTGATGAAAAATCTTGTATAGCAGATGATGGTGGAGCAGAGACTAATTTGATGCTTCGTATTGTTCCAAAAAAAGTAAATGAAGCTAATTATCCATCTAATACTGTTGAGTCTCAGCAGCATAAAGAGTGTAAAGAACTGATTGATTCTAGTAAACGCAAGGAGTTACGAACTTTATGTGGAGAGATCTTGGCACAAGAGCCTAATTTAAAACAAATTCGATTTGTTGTATTACGTGCTGATACAGATAGTAAATTTCCTTATCCAACTAATATAAAAGGTTGGTCTAGAAAATTAGATCGATTATATCGAGCAGAGACATTACTAACTATTCCTAGTAAAAGGTAAGTATGAATATAATTATCCATCGTGGTACACATCAAATTGGTGGTAGTGTCATAGAAATTAGTACAGCATCTACTCGCATTGTGCTGGATTTTGGTAATGAATTAAGTTTAGATGAAAAGTACACATCTATAAATCTGGATATTAACGGCGTTACAAAAGGGATCCCAGATTGTGATGGTATTGTGATTTCACATTATCATATGGATCACTTAGGACAACTAACTTCTGCACTACCAGAAATTCCATTATATATGGGTGAATTAAGTAAGGAAATCGCTATAATAAGTGCAGAATATCAAGATAAAGTCCTTTACTTGCGTTTATTAGGGGCTAATACATTTCATGGAGGCGAAGCCTTTACTATTGGAAATATACATATTAGACCTTTGGTTATCGACCATAGTGCTGCTGATAGTTATATGTTTGTCATTGAAGCAGAAGGTAAACGTGTCTTATATACAGGTGATTTTCGGATGCATGGGTTGCGCCATCACATATTAGAAAAATTAGTTAACACATATATAGGTGAGGTTGATGTATTAATTACAGAGGGGACTTCATTGTCTAGAGACGCAGAGGAGTGTATATCTGAAGCCGCCGTATTAGAAGATATTTCTTCATATATTCAAGATGGAAAATATGTATTTGTTATGTGTTCATCTACGAATATTGACCGTATTATGGGGATTTGGCAGAATATGCCAACTGATAAAGTTTTAATTTGTGATGCTTATCAGAAAAGAATATTAGATACTGTGATTAATAATGTATATTATGAAAGCTCTTTGTATTGTAGACATGATAGCCCACTAGTTCTTAATAAAGGACCGTATCCTAAATATTATATGGATCATGGATTTGTATCCTTAGTAAGAGGAACAGAATATTTTATTTCTCATATTAAAGAGTTTCCTAAAGATGATGTACGTATCATATATTCCATGTGGACCGGATATATTGAGGAAAATCTTT
>CAKQBP010000058.1 GCA_934216375.1 uncultured Veillonella sp. | reverse complement strand
GCATTGTACTACGTAATAACTCTTCTATAGCTTCTAATTCAGAGTTCACCACTTCAAGTACTAGTTCGTCATGTACTTGTAATAAAAGTCGAGACTTAAAGTTTTGTTCTTCTAATTTTTTCTCCACTTGGTTCATGGCTAACTTAATAATATCTGCAGCAGTACCTTGAATTGGCGTATTCATTGCGGTTCGTTCAGCAAAAGAACGACGGTTAAAGTTACGACTATTGATATCAGGTAACTCACGTTGACGACCAAACATAGTGCGAACCTTCCCTGTTTCATGAGCCTCTTGAACCATTCGATCCATATATTCTTTAACCTTAGGATAACGGCTAAAGTAAAGATCAATATAGTTTTTAGCTTCACCCCGAGTAATACCAAGGTCACGAGATAACCCAAAGTCAGAAATACCGTAAATAATACCGAAGTTAATAGCCTTCGCATGGGAACGTTCTTCACTAGTTACATCATCTTGAGCTTTACCAAGTACCTCTGCCGCTGTAAAGCGATGAATATCCTTACCTTCTACGAAGGCTTTAATCAATGCTTCATCGCCAGATAAGTGAGCTAAAATGCGCAACTCAATTTGGGAGTAATCAGCACTCACCAATGTATCATATCCAGCACCTGGATAGAATAAGGCACGAATTTCACGGCCTTTTTCGGTACGAACAGGAATATTTTGCAAGTTCGGATCAGATGAGCTAAGTCGACCTGTAGCCGTAACCATTTGATTGAAAGTCGTATGAATACGACGAGTTTTATCATTGATGAGAACTGCCAAACCTTCGCAATAGGTAGATACTAATTTAGCAACAGAACGGTATGCCAAGATTTTTTCAACAATCGGACTTTCGTGACGAAGCATATCCAGTACTTCTGCATCTGTAGAATAACCAGTTTTGGTTTTCTTGATGATTGGCAAGTTCATCTTTTCAAACAAGATTACACCCAATTGTTTAGGTGAATTGATATTGAAAGTTTCTCCAGCTAGTTCATAAATCTCATCTTGTACTTGAGCTAGTTCCTCTTTAAAGCGAGCCGTTGTTTCCGCCAACTTCTCTGTATCGATATAGATACCATTCTTCTCCATCACTACTAAAGTATGGATTAAAGGCAACTCAATCGTTTCATATAAAGACCATAACTCTTCACGACGTGCAGATTCACAAGCTGCTTCGTTCATAGCGAGTAATGCTTTCACCATGGACACGCATTCTACGTCTACACTACCGCTAGCAATGCTAGGTACAGAGAAACGCTCAGTTAGATATAGATATCCATAATTAGTACGTGTAGGATCTAATAAATACGCAATGAGAGACATATCGTGAACACGAGCAGTTTTATCAGCATTAAACAAAGAGATCTCAGCTGGCACATCTGCACCAAAGGCTTCGATAATCTCCTTAGTTTGAGTTGTAACGATGACTTTAGCACCTTGTAATACAGCTAAAACAGCTTTAGTATCGTCTGTTTTTACAATAGTAGCGCCATTAGATAGATACGTATTCATTACCGTTCTAAATGGTGTTTTTCCATCTAATATAACATGTACTGCTACCGTCTTATCTTTATAGAAGTCGGCTGTTAATGCTTTAGCATCTGCTAAATCATCTAAGGAAATCTCCTCTTGTGGTGCAAATAAAGAGCCTGGATCTCCAAAAGCTGCTTCCTCGCCCCCCATTACTTGAACAATGCGAGGTGTTAATTTAGTAAAGCCTAAAGTTTCAAATAAAGGCTGTACTTCAGAGGTATGGAAGTTTTGTACAAAATCTTCCACTTTATAAGATAACTCCATATCTGTTTTTATTGTTGCTAATTCACGAGATAAGAAGGCTAACTCTTTATTCTCTACGAGGCGCTCTTTTAATTTCTTACCAGAAATATCTTCAATATGTTCGTATACAGATTCAAGATTGCCATATTCGGTAATTAATTTAAGCGCTGTTTTCTCACCTACGCCTGGTACACCTGGAATATTATCGGAAGAGTCCCCCATAAGCGCCTTCATTTCAATAACCTTATCAGGACTATAACCATAAAGCTCCTCCATATTATCTAGAGTAACTTCTAACATGTCAGAAATACCTTTTTTAGTTAAGAACACATGGCTATGTTCTGTTACAAGCTGTAAATTATCGCGGTCACCTGTAATAATTTGGACAGCCATCTCAGGGGCACCAAACTTCTTACTCAAGGATCCAAGGATATCATCCCCTTCAAAGCCTTCTTCTTCGATGACACAAATGCCCAATGCTTTTAATACATCTTGAATTAAACTAAATTGTGGACGCAAATCCTCAGGTGCATCTGGACGATTTCCTTTATATTCACTATACATTTCAGTACGGAATGTTTGACGACCTTTATCAAAAGCTACGGCAATATAGTCAGGATTAATTTCTTCATACAATTTAATGAGCATTGTTAAGAAACCATATACTGCATTCGTTGGCGTTCCCAGAGCGGATTTCAACGGTGGTAATGCAAAAAATGCGCGGAATAACAAACTGCTGCCATCTATAATCATTAATTTTTTCATAAGACACCTCACTTAATTCTATTCTTCATTATAACATAAGGACCCTTTTAACTTTCATAAATAAAAATTAATATATTGTTACACTAGAAAATGAGTAAGTAATTTGATTTTAAAAACCACATATATACTTTTGTTAATAAACAGTAGAAACTGTTTTACAAATCATGTTATTAAGGAAAATATTGAGCTGAAAAGTCCTTGCGTATCAATATTTGGTATGATATAATCATTCAGGTATAAGAAACGATTTTTAAGGAGGTGACTCAATTGCCAAACATTAAATCCAGTATTAGAAGCGTAAAAACGGATGCTGAACGTCGTGCGAAAAACGCCGCTGTAAAATCTCAAATTCGTACAGCAGCTCGTAAAACCGTTGAAGCTGTTCAAGCAGGCGCAGTAGAAGAAGCAAAACAAGCACTTGTTCATGCTACTAGCGTAATTGATAAAGCAGCCTCCAAAGGTGTACTTCATAAAAACACTGCAGCTCGCAAAAAATCTAACCTTGCAGCTAAAGTAAACGCTTTATAATTTTAAAAGCAAGCAAGACAGTCTCTCGGATATCCGTTGAGACTGTTTTTTTATGCCCTTTTCATATTTAATTATAAAATAATTTTTCGTTTGTTATACAGTTATATTATTTTACGCCCTATAGGCAGATTAGAGGACTATTACTATGAGAACACTATTATTAATGCGTGGTGCTCCTGCTAGTGGTAAGTCTCAGTGGATTCGTGATAACAATCTTGAGGCTTACACCCTTGAAGCCGATCATTTCCGTATGCTTTTACGTAGCCCTTCCCTTAGTGAGAACGGCTGGTATATTTCACAAGAGGATAATGGTCCAGCATGGAAGCTCCTACTAGATTGTTTAGAAAAACGAATGAGCAATGGCGACTTTGTCGTCTTAGATGCTACCCACACTACATCTAAAGCTGTTAATGCTTACAAAGAATTGCTTAATAAATATAAATATACTGTATATTACTATGAACCAGATACATCCTTGGAGGATTGCTTGGCCCGTAATGCGGCTCGCGCCGATTACAAACGCGTGCCAGAGCAAGTCATTCATCGTATGTACAAAATGATTAAAACAAGTACATTACCAAAGTTTTGTAAAAAAATTAACTCCATTGATGAAATCAACAATTACTTCACGGTTAATCTAACAAATAGATATGATCGAGTGCGTGTTATCGGTGATATTCACGGTTGCTACACCGCATTACAACAAGCTATTACACCATGGGATGAAAAGACATTATACATCTTCTGCGGTGACTATTTAGAACGCGGTATTGAAAACAAAGAAATGATGTATGAAATGATGCATCTCAGCACATTACCTAATACAATTATGTTAGAAGGCAATCACGAGCGACACATTGCAAACTTTGCATTTAATACAAGTTTAGATCGTTCCAAACGCTTTATGAAAGATGTGGTAGCACCGATCATAAAGGATATGACGAAAAAAGAAGTGGAATCACTCCAACGAGAACTGCGACTCTTTTATAAATCACTTCGTCAATGTTATCCATTTAGCTTTCATGGCAAAAAATATTTAGTTTCCCATGGTGGTATCTCCTATGTGCCCAACATGACCTTCATAGCTACCTCAACCTTTATTAATGGGTTTGGAGCTTACGAAACAAATATCGCTAATATCTATGATACTAATTACGAGCAAAACATGTGTCAGGACTTCATTCAAATTCACGGTCATCGTGGCGTTCCAGATGGAAAGTACTCCTTCTGTTTGGAAGGAGAAGTTGAGTTTGGTGGAGAACAAAAATACATTGATATCACAGCTAATACTTTCACAAAAAATGGAATAAAAAATGATGTATATGATAAAGATTATATGCGCCATGAATTCCAAAATATGACACAACATGTCATCTTCACACAAAATGAAGATATTAATATTATTGGCAATTCAAAATTAGTAAAAGTAAAACAGTGTTTCCCTAACCTATATTCCTTAAACTTTACCTCTCGTGTATTTCATAAACGATTATGGAATGAAAGTACAGTACAAGCTCGTGGATTATTTGTGGATCGAATTACAGGAGATGTGAAATTACGTAGTTATAATAAATTCTTTAATCTTGGTGAGCGCCCAGAAACAGAGTTAGATAATCTAGCTAATACTCTCTCCTTCCCAGTTGAAATTAGAACTAAAGAAAATGGTTACCTTACCATTCTTGGCGTTATCAACGAAGAATTAGTATTTGCCTCTAAATCTACAACAGAGGGTATACATGTGGATTTATTTAAAAACCTATTCCATAGATTACCGGAAGGCTTACAAGCTGAAATCAAAGATTTATTAGCACGTAATAGCTGCTCTATGATATTTGAAGTCATCAGCCAAGAGGACACTCATATCATTAAATACGACCAAGATCATCTCTATGTGCTCGATATGATTCAAAATACTCTAGACGTAAATGGTAAGCATATAGATGTCCCATTCTCTAGAGAAAAATTAGCTGAACTTTATACAATCCTACAAAAATATGATACTGACTTGATTTCCATTGTTAAAACAGTTCAACAAGTTTCTACCATTGATGAGCTTCAAACCATCATAAATGAGGAGCTAAATTCATTCCATGAATCTGAAGGCTTTGTATTAGTCGATAGCAATGGTTTTATGACTAAATTCAAAGGTCCTTATTATAATACGTGGAAACACAAACGAAATCGCATTCTAGAGCCATATCAAAAATTTGGTAAAATTCCATATGGAAACTGTAAAAATGAAGATGACACTAAATTTGCAGACTTCCTTGGCTCATTAGATTATGATGTAGTATGTAAATCTACCATACTTGATATTAAAGATATGATGGAAAGTCAAGGCTTGCTATAGTTAAATAAACGCATTCTGTTTCAAGGATAAAAGCAAAAGGGACTGCAACTAGAATGTGTTAAAACCACATTCTGTTACAGCCCCTTTTTATATTAGCTTTTCATTAAACTTAACACTAGAACTCCATCACACCTGTAGTAGTGATTCTAATTTCTGGAATTACAGTTAATGCAAGGAAACTCAAATTAATAAAAGGATCTAGGCCTTTCGGCACGCCCATACCGTAAGCAATATCTTTCATCTTAGCCACTTTTGTATCTACTTCTTCGTGAGGTCGATTTGTGATTAAGCCCATTACTTCAAGAGCTAGTTCCTCTACTACTTTGCCTTCACTAGCAATGACATATCCGCCGCCAATTTCGCGAATACGCTCAATAGCAACCATCATATCTGCATCGTTGTCGCCAACAACAATCAGGTTATGTGAATCATGTGCAAAGGATGACGCAATAGCACCATTTTTTAAATTGAAGCCTTTCAAAATACCGACACCATTTCTACCAGATGCTTTATACCGCTCGATACAAGTTATTTTATTGTACTCAGCATTTGGTTTAAACAATCCATTTTCAACAGGAACCTTCTCAACCGTTTTTTGTGTAACGATTTGTCCAGGCACGATATTAATAATCGCTTGCGGACCTTCAACAAAAATGTCTAATTTTTCCTTTGTGAAAGTACCTATATTAATCGTATGAAGTAATTCAACTGGTACAATCTTCTCTTCTCTTACAAGAACGCGTTCAATCGGTTTTCCTTTATAAAACACCTCGTGAATATCTACACGTTGTTCATCATTAAGGATTACAAGATTAGCACTATAGCCGGGCGCAATAGCGCCTAAATGTTTTAAACCGTAACATGATGCCGGATGAGTGGAGGCCATTTTATAAGCCTGGATTGGTGTCAGTCCCAGTTCAATAGAACGACGAATATTATAGCTGATATGGCCTTCTGAACGAATATCCTCAATATGTTTATCATCTGTACAGAAACCATAACGTTCCGTATTCCCTTGCTCTTCTACAAGCCCTTTCACAATGGAGTCTAGATTATGAGCCGCACTGCCCTCACGAATCCATACATAGATCCCATTTTTAATTTGCTCTTTTGCTTCTTCGTAGGAAATACATTCATGATTTGTAGTAATTCCTGCCAAACGATAACTTGCTACTTGCTCTGGTGAAAGTCCAATAATATGTCCATCCATAATTGTATCTTTAAAATAATCTAACTTTTTCATCATGTAAGGATCACTATTGATAACACTATAACAGTCCATGACTTCACCTAATCCTAAAATACGTGGATTAGCTTGTAGCTTATGTAACATATCGCCATCTAAAATAGCGCCATTATCTTCACCTAGTACAGCGGGCACACAGGATGGAGCCATAACATATACATCACCTTGAGCCGATGCAGTTTCATTGATCATGTACTCAACACCTGCAATACCTGCAACATTGCCTGCTTCATGAGGATCTACTATAAAGCCTAAAGTCCCTACTTGAGATGCTTCAAAGACTAATTCCTTAGGATTTACTACTGTAGACTCTAAATGTAGATGACTGTCGATAAAGCCAGGTACTATATATTTACCGCTATAATCATATTCTGTTTCACCACTATAAGTACCAACACCTATAATCGTATCATTATGAACGGCAATATCTGCTTTCACCCATTCATCGGTGAATACATTTAAAACAGATGCCCCCTTCAATACGACAGAAGCCTTGTCCAGCCCCTGTGCCTGTCGAGAAATTTTTGCATTAAATTGTATCATATAAGGATCCTCCTTACATAAAGATTTCTTTCAAAATGAAAATGAGCGCCAAGAAATACATGACACCAGAAACATCTCGATATTTCCCAGTCAGAACCTTAATTAATACATAACTGATGAGACCCCATTCAATACCTACACCTATGGAATAAGCAAAAGGCATCATAATTATAGTTAAGAATGCTGGTAATCCTTCAGAAATATCACCGAAGTTTATATCTTTAACAGAGGCCATCATAAATAGACCTACTACGATAAGTACCGGAGCAGTAGCCGCTACAGGAATAACCATGAGTAACGGCGCTAAAAATAAGGATGCTATAAAGAGTCCTGCAATGGTTAAAGCGGTCAAGCCTGTACGGCCGCCCTCTGCGATACCCGCTGCCGATTCAACAGCTACAATGTGAGGAGATGTACCTAGTGCACTACCAATGATAGTGCCTAATGCAGATACTTTCATACAAGAGCTTTGTACACCCAACTTTTTATCTTGAGGCACCTCAGCTTGATTCGTAAGACCAATCAATACGCCAACTACATTAAATAAATTAACGACCAAGAACGTAAAGGCCACAAAT
>CAKQBP010000057.1 GCA_934216375.1 uncultured Veillonella sp. | reverse complement strand
TAGCTTTAAAGCTCATGCCATACACGCGTTGTAATCCAGCATAGCCATCCTCACGGCCAAAGAAATCATATTCCCCTCCTAATGTTAGGGATGGTGCTATACGAGCAAGATCGGAATATGTTTTTACGCCATAACTCTGAGCGATTTCATTACGCACCCCTATGCCATAGGTATTATTAAAGCCGTACATGCCGACCCACTCAAAATTATATTTCTCTTTGTAGGCCTGTGAAAGCTCATTAAATAGGCTTTCATCATAAGCATCTGTACGTTTCAGCACAGCAGACCAAGCCGTACCAGTATATTCAGGATATATATCAAATTGGCCAGAAAGCATAGCTGGTTGAATATTTGATGTACCACCGCCTACACCTTCTGTAACCTCTACGGTTAAATCAGTCTTCTTCTCGATTAATTCTTTTAAAACATTCCCCAAAATAAGTTGTTCCGTCATAGGTTTCGTTGCAATATGAATAACATCGGTCTTCATATGACGGCAATACATAGCCCAACCACCTATACCCATCGCAATTATCGTCATAATCGAAACAAATATAATCGTATAGCGCTTCATATGAGGGCTAATACGCGTTACTCTTTCACCTAAAGAAAAGAGCGCATCAACAGTAATGGCTAATAGTGCAATCAGTAGACTACCGGCAATCGTCAAAGCACTTTGATTTGTTGTAATCCCCCTATAAATCGCCACACCTAAGCCACCAGCACCAATAAAGGATGCAATACCTGTCAAGGCAATGGTCATAACGAGCATAGTCCGTATACCAGCCATAATCGTCGGCATAGCCAAGGGAATCTCTATATTCCACAAACGTTGAATCCGCGTGAGCCCTAACGCAATTCCCGCTTCACACATGGCTTGATCAATCTGGTTAAGACCAGTAAATGTATTTCGTACCATTGGTAATAAAGCATATATAACCAATGCAATAATAGCCGTCGTATTACCAACACCCGATACATACAACAAAAGGCCTAACATCGATATAGATGGAATCGTATATAGGAAATTAACCCCTACCATAACTGGCGTAGCTAGCCGTTTATATTCATATATAAATACACCCAATAATCCACCGATGATGGTAGCAATAACAGAAGCTAATACTGAAATTTCTATATGCTCCCATAATAACTGGAGAAAAAAATCATAGCGATTGATAAGTAATGATATGACATCATGCATTACATACACCGCCTTTCTAAGTTAAGAAATAAAAAACTATATAAGTATACTACAGCTAACCGAATTCAAACATTTATTATCAAGCTATAATAATCCATAATATCATTGTATACCTAATTATTCCTTAACTCTAGTCTATTTACCATACACAGCAAAAACCGTTATATTTATATTTACATATCATACATATTCAGCTCTTTAATATGTCTGAAAGGAATAACAGTCCCTTGTACAGAGAGAATTTGTAATTGCTCACTAATCATATCAACCGCACCTATAAGTTCCGTATATTTTCGTTTGTTATAGTAAACAATTCGTACCCACTCCCCACAACGTACAGATTGTAAAACTGTATTTAATTCATCTATTTGATCCTCTGACAACTCTGCCCGATCTTCTTTTGGCCTTGCTACAGCGGTTAATAAAGCTTCAAAGCCCCTCAATGCCGCAAAGGGCATAAATTGTTTTGCTCGCTGTAAACGAGACATTCGATGTTTCATTAATTTATACCTCCCTTTACGCGACTAATGTATTTCCAATGTATCCATTATAATATCTATTCCCCATTATGACCGCCTACCAAGGTATTTCTAAAGCGCATGGTTCCTTCCTCTTGCAAACTAGAGGCGCGCAAAATAGAATTCTTACCAAACTGTTCCTTAATGGATAGCATAGCCTCTTGTACCTGTCGTTCTTTTTCCTCTTTATTTGTAGTAAGAGTGCTAAATAGGTCCACCTCTTGAGGTATGGCGGATCGATTGACTAAATCCTCAAAGCTAATTCCTATGCGACGGATGAGCTCATTTTTACGGCAATGCTGCTCATATAATTTAATAACTGCCGCCGTTAACACCTGCAAAGAGTCAGTGTACTGCTTAAGCTTTTTAGAACCTCCTGTAGAGCGCATCATTTCATCAGCATAGCCAATATGGACATGAATGTGATTCGTGACCCCTTTGATTTGTAAAAGCTCTAATACCAAGGACTCTACCATTTCGCGCATAGGCACGTATGCCTCTTCATAGGTATAATTACGCAACAAAATCTGACTGTGCGAGATAGAGTGCTTAATAGGTCGATACGCATGGATATCCGCAATCGTACAAGGCTCACGGCCCCAAGCATGATCGATTATGAGCTCTGCATTAATGCCAAACTCCTTGTACAACTTCGCCTCTGGAATCATAGTAATACCATGTAAGTCATAAGCACCATACTTATGCAAACGATTAGCTATGCCCTTACCAATTTGCCATATATCGGTCAAGGGCTGATGATACCAAATTTTCTCTTTAAAGAGGCTTTCATCAAGATAGCCTATAAAATCAGGCGCATGTTTCGCCAAAATATCGAGGGCAATCTTAGCAAGAAACAAATTTGTTCCGATTCCAACGGTGGCATAAATCTTCGTTGCCGCTAGCACCGCATCAAGTAACATCTGAGCCAACTGACGAGGCGTCTTTTTATATAGTGGTAAATAGGGCGTGATATCGATGAAATACTCGTCGATAGAGTACACATGCACATCTTCGGGCGCCACATACTTGAGCAAGGTTCCATAAATCTCAGCAGACACCTGCATATACCGCTTCATATGTGGCTTCACCGTCAAATACTCAATATGCGGTGGAATCTGAAATAATCGGCTACGATTTTTTACACCTAAATTTTTTAAAGCTGGAGAAATAGCCAACGTAATAGCCCCCTTGCCACGAGAACCATCGGCCACCACCAGAGGCGTCATAAACGGATCCAGTCCCAAATCGGCGCATTCTACAGACGCGTAAAAACACTTCAAATCAATACACATATACAGCCGATCCGTATCAGCTGACCCCATACAAACACCTCCCTAAACCGCTAAAAAACTGGCTTTTACAAAAATTAAGAACACAAGAATTTGTATGACTAGTATAACAAAAAAACAAAGTATTTTCAAACATATGTTTGTTATTATAAAAGTAAATTTTAAGTATAAATAAAAAATCCCAAGCCTTAACTATATAGTTAGGACTCAGGATAAAATATATCTATTTTAAAGAGAAAAACGAACACCTTGTGATTTAAACCTTTTTGGATTTTCCACTAGCTGCTTATAAATATCAAGCGTCTTTGATGTTTCTAAACTTTTAATCGGTTGTAAGATCATCTTATTGCCGTAATACTGCTGCTGTAACTCATTAAACTTATTTATACTTTCGATATCTTGTGGATTTAAATAATATACATGAATGATATTATTCTTCTGGTTGATGGTCAAATAAATATTATCTCCTATCGCATAAATTTCATCATCAATAATAATCATAGAGCTACCTTTATTAATAAGATATACATTATATGCTTTATCAAAAATAGTGTTATGTCTACTCTCTACTACATATCGATATTGCAAATCATGAAATAACCATCCTCCACCGATGAAAAAAAATAAACCAAATATAACTAATAATCCACTTGATAATTGTAGTAAACTCCTAAAAAACTCAGCTATTACTTTCATAATTTCTCTTTCCCAACAATACAATGAAAACTATCTAGTTCAATTATATATTGATGGGACTTATTTTGCTAACGTAATACAAAAAGAGCACCACCTATCGAGGGGCGACTTACGTGTCGTTTGGAGCCGCGAGATAGGTGGTGCTTTTTTGTAACTAAGTTGTCGAAATAAAGTCGGCCCCATCAATATAGGCACGCCCCGATAGTTTTCATTATTGTTCCGGCCCTAGGTCTCGGAATTCTACGTCTCTAAATTGTGTTAATTCTCCAACGAATTGGAGTTCCACGGTGCCGACGGAGCCATTACGGTTTTTACGAATGAGGACTTCTGCATTGTCCCCTTTTTCAGAGTTTTCATCGTAATATTTATCACGGTACAAGAAGATAACGATATCCGCATCTTGCTCGAGGGAACCAGATTCACGAAGGTCCGAAAGTACAGGCCGTTTGTCTGGTCTGCTTTCAACACTACGAGATAACTGAGACAAAGCGATAACCGGTACGTTAAATTCACGAGCAATCAGTTTAAGATTACGAGAGATTTCGGACACCTCTTGTTGACGATTTTCACTGCCCTTACCAGAATTTCGACCTTGCATCAACTGAATATAGTCGACGATAACGAGATCGAGACCATGTTCCACCTTGAGACGGCGCAATTTAGAGCGCATATCTTGTACGGTAAGACCCGGCGTATCATCGATAAAGAGCTTGGATTTACTCATGCGGTCCGCTGCGGCAATAACCTTTTCCCAGTCAGCAGGATCCATGTTCGCACGGCGCAATTTTTCAGAGCTCACGCCTGCCACAGAGGACAGAATACGACCAACGAGCTGCTCTTTGCCCATTTCTAGGGAGAAGAAAGCTACCGTCTTGTCATATAGCATCGTTACGTTTTGCGCGATGTTCAAGGTGAAAGCCGTTTTCCCCATCGCAGGACGAGCGGCTACGAGGATGAGGTCAGATTTTTGTAAGCCGTTAAAAATGTGGTCCACATCTTTAAAGCCTGTTGGCACACCTGTAATAGCACCATCATGCTGTTGCAGTGCATTAAGTTTATCTAGATTAGATAAAACCACTTCACCAATGGCTGCAAAGGATGATTCAGACTGAGTTTGACCGCTTACGTCTAGCACCATTTGCTCTGCCTTATTGAGGATTGCCGTCGGCTCATCTTCGCCAGCATATGTCATGCCTACGATTTTATTCCCTGCATCGATGAGGCGGCGCAACTGAGCTTTCTCGCTGATGATTTTCGCATGTTCCTCCACATTGTAGGAAACCGATTCATTCGCAAGAGATGTAATATAAGCAAGACCACCTACCGCATCGAGGCGCTTACGACGGTCTAGTTCTTCACCAACGGTGATAAAATCAGCCGTCTTATTGGCATGCACGATTTCTAAAATAGCATCGTAAATAATACGATGTGCATCGCGGTAAAAATCTTCAGATTTAAGAATACTCGTCACCGTATCTACAACGGCTCCCATATTGGATCCATTAGTTAATAAAGCCCCCAAAACGGCCTTTTCCGCATCTAGATTATGCGGTGGAATGCGTACATCCATGATAATCCCCTTCACACAACCACTATGGATAAAAGAATTCACCATACTCAAAGAGCATGGTGAACACTATTATTCAGCTACTACATTAACCTTGATAGTACTTGTAATCTCAGGATGAACACGAACTAAAACGTCATGTACGCCTAATGTTTTCAATGGTTCTTTGATTTCGATTTTCTTTTTATCGATATCTACTTTGTATTGAGCTTTAGCAGCATCGGAAATATCTTTAGCAGTAACGGATCCGAATACACGGCCTTCTTCGCCCATGCGAACTTTTACAGTTACTTCAATCTTAGTCAATTGAGCTGCCAAGATCTTAGCTTCGTCATTTGCAACGGCTTTATTATGAGCAATGGATTCTTGTTTTTGTTTCGCATTATTTACGTTAGTTGCTGTACCTTCAAGGCCGAGGCCTTTTTTGATCAATACATTGCGACCATATGCATCGCTAACTTCAACGATTTCGCCTTTTTTACCAACTTTTTTAACGTCTTCTAGCAATACTACTTTCATTGTTGTTCCTCCTCTTGTTCTGCGGAATGAAGCGCATCAAGAGCATGCTCCAAGATGGCCTGCTTTGCTTCCTCTACGGTCATACCTTGTAATTGAGCACCCGCCACAGTTCTGTGACCGCCACCACCCAAGGCTTCCATTACAACTTGTACGTTTACCTTGCCTTTGGATCGAGCGCTGACGCCGATACCGCCGTCATTCAAGGAATATAGTACAAAAGCTGCTTCAATATCTTCATTACTAATGAGCATGTCCGCACTTTGTGCAGCCAACGCCATCATATCCTTCAAACCTTCAGGCGCTACGGAAATAGCAATCCCTTCAGTACGACTTGCTTCAAATACCATTTTAGCACGCAATTGGATAGAATCGAAGGTTTCAATAAATAATTGTTTAACTCTGTCGATATCCGCTCCTGCACGGCGCAAGAATGCTGCTGCCTCGAAGGTACGCGCACCAGTTTGTTGGATAAAGTTCTTTGTATCTAATACGATACCTGCATAGATACCTGTGGCTTCTGCTTTTGAAAGCTTCACAGGAACGCCTGCATATTGTACAAGCTCTGTTACGAGTTCAGATGTGGACGATGCAGTTGGTTCCAAATAGGTAAGCAATGGATTTTCCACAAAGTCTGCTGCACGACGGTGATGGTCGATAACGATGCGTCGTTCAGAAATTTCAAGCGCCTCTTGAGCCGCTACCATTTCTTGACGGTGCGTATCACACACGATAGTGAGCGTATTTGCATCTACCCATACCTTTGCACCTTCTACGGTGATAAAATGCTCTTGCCAGAACTCTGACTCGTTAAGAATATTCACCATTTTATCAATGGCGCTAGTTTCTTTTGAAAGTGCAATGCGCACGTCTTTACCAAGTGCTCGAGCAATGGCAGCTACACCGATAATGCCACCTAAGGCATCATAGTCTTCGCGCTGGTGCCCCATGATAAGGATCTTATCAGAATCAATCATAAGCTCATGTATCGCTTGAGATACAACACGAGCACGAACGCGCGTATTCTTCTCAACGCCTGCCGTATTACCGCCAAAGAAGCGCGTACTTTCACCATCCATAATACACACTTGGTCACCACCGCGACCTAATGCAATATCTAAGGCTGCACGAGCACGGCCAGATACATCTTTCACAGAGCCTACATTTTCACTAATACCAATGGAAATCGTAGCTGGTACTTGACGAGGAGATGGTACTTTACGGATTCGTTCGAGCACTTTAAAACCATCTTCCTCCATCTCATGAAGCGCACCACGAGAAATGGCAAAGGTATACATATCATCTTGGAAGTTACGAATAAAACCTTCGTAGCGGTCAATTTCATCCATGATGATATTATTTATATCTGTCCAAATACTAGTATACTCACGATCACTAAGGCCTTTTGTCAATTCTTCGAGATTATCGATTTGAATCATGCCCCATACAGGCTGTCCCTCTTCCGCTTTAATACGGGCTTTTTCTAGGTCTGTAATGTCCTTGAAGTACAATGCCATCACTGCATGTTCCGCAAGTTCATCTTCACTATCAATATCTGATCGCGTATCCCGAGGATCGATAAATTTATAAATAATTTGGAAGTATCGATTTTCATATTTTTCCGTCATATATCCGGACTTACCCCAGATTTTATCGATACGGAAACCAGGTAACAACGCAGACATTTTTTGAAGCTTATTCCAATCCACCTTAACCCAGTCAGCAAAAACACTGTTATTCCACACCAATGTACCTTGTTTATTAACAAGAACAATCCCCATTGGCAAATTTTGTAAAGCAAAGTTAGAAGCTTGTGTGACATTCTTCATCATCGCACTAAACTGTTCTCTTGCTAAACGACGCCGGTTATGAAGGGTATTATAATTAACCAAATACGCCGCTACTACAATGATTAATGCTAAAATCGCAATAGCCCAATTTAAATAGGCCAACAATAATAACAATAATACGAGAACGGCAACAATGGTAATTTCTAAACCTTTCCATCTCCGTTGAAAGGATTTCATAACGGCCTCCTTTCTATTATGAGCTACGTTTTTCGAAACGTGCTCTCATATCTAAAAACATCTCAAAAATACCATAGAAAACACGACCATACGGACTCATTGTATA
>CAKQBP010000056.1 GCA_934216375.1 uncultured Veillonella sp. | reverse complement strand
GAGGAGCGGAGAGGCGAGAGCGGTTAAGTAGTTTTGACTGAATTTGCATCAAGACAAGCCAGTAGATTAGCCTCTGGCTAGTCCTTCCCATACGGTGGGCATGGCGCCACTACTATACAGTTTATTATAATGTGTAAAATGATAGTGTTTTCTATGATTTATTTCAAGGTGTAATTGTAATGACTCTATATAAGTATTAGCTAGATTATTTACGCTTTTGGATGGGACATCTTTATAAATACAGTGATAAAAAAGTAAGAATACGCTTGTGCAGCGACTTTGCGAAGAACGGAGCAAGCAAGCGTATTTTTGCTTTTTTTACCAAGTTGTACTAACGAGATGGGGCCCCATCCTAAAAGCGGATGAACAAATGTTAGTTGAGTCCCAATACAATTAGAATAATTGTTTAAAACTAGATATGACTTGATTTTGTATGTTATAATAGGCTTTATAGTAGTATTTGGAGGATATTCAGATGTTATTTACCGTCAATACAGAAGTCTGTACACGATGCGGCCTTTGCGTTGCTGACTGTCCGACCGGATTGCTGGTGATGTCCGATGCTGGACCTGTAACTGGCAGGGGAGGTTGTATCTCCTGTGGGCATTGTATTTCCGTATGCCCAACGCTTGCTCTTGATAGCGATATGACACCGCGTAAAGAGCAAATCGATATTACAAAGGAACCTAAGTTAACGCCTGAGCAAGCTGAACTATTTATGCGTAGTCGTCGCTCTATTCGTAACTATCAAAATAAACCAGTCCCTGTAGAGCTCATTCGCAAAGTGCTAAACGTTGCAAGAATGGCGCCAACAGCAACTAACACACAAGGTATTTCGTATATAGTAATCCGAGATAAACAAACGTTACGCCGTATTGCTGATCTCGTTCTAGAGTGGATGCATTTAGCTGCAAAAACAGTGCCAATTATGCGCCTTTATGCTCGTGCGGCTCAAGCAGAAGTAGATAAAGGCAAGGAGTATATCTTGCGCGATGCGCCGGCTCTCGTCGTGGCAATTGGCTCTAAAAAAGATATTCATCGTACCCATGATAGTGGTCACTCTTGCTTGTCTTATGCTGAGCTATATGCGCCGACTTTAGGCCTTGGTACTTGTTGGGCAGGCTTTTTTGAACATGCTGGAGAAGCTGAATACCAACCATTATTAGATGAATTAGGTGTACCTGATGATAAAATTGTAGCTGGTGGCATTCTTATGGGATATCCTAAAGTACGATATCGCAATATTGTAGAGCGTCAACCATTAGATGTTACATTTGATACAGAAGAGTAAAAAAGAGATGCCCCAATGATTGTAATCATTGGGGTATCTCTTTTTAGTTATATAGTGACGATATAAACTTTATTAATTGGCAGTTGTAATAGTGCCTTTGAATGTTTCGTCGATGTATTGTTTAATAGCATCAGATTTGTAAATATCTGCAATTTTTTTGTATGTTTCGTTGTCTTTGTCTTCACTACGAACTGCAAGTACGATAACTGTTAGTGGTTCATCTTTAGATTCGAAGAAGAAACCTTGTTTTTCTACACTAAGACCAGCACTTTGCACATAGTTCATTGGAATAACTGCAATTGTTACATCATCTAGACTACGAGGTAATTGAGCTGCTTCTAGTTCTTGAATCTTTATATTCTTCGGGTTAGATGTGATATCTGCAACTGTTGCTTTGAAGCCGACACCATCTTTTAACGTAATTAATCCAGCTTTAGCTAATAATGCTAATGCACGACCACCATTAGTAGGGTCATTTGGGATAGAAACAGTAGCGCCTTCAGGTACATCTTGTACGCTGTGTACACTATTACTATATAAGCCCATACGCACCAAAATTGTTTTACCGATTGCTACTAAGTTGGAACCATTTTGTTTGTTAAAGTTTTCCATAAATGGTACATGTTGATAAGCATTCAGTTGAATATCGCCATCTGCAAGGGCTTTATCAGGTGTTACATAGTCTGAGAATTCAACTACTTTAAGATCGATTCCTTGTTTTTTAGCTTCTTTTGCTACAGCTTCAGCTACTTGTGCATGAGGACCAGATGTAGCACCTATTTTGATTTCTTTTTGTGTTTGTGTTGATTGATTTGATGTACTACCACAACCAGCGATAGCAAATGCAAGAGCACCGATAAGTAATGGTGCTAACAATGTTTTTAATTTCATATAATCATCCCTTTCAAGTCTTATAATGGTTATATCCTATCATGGATGAAGGGGATTTGTATATGATAAAAGCATATCAGTTAGCTATAGATTAAAACTATGGTGAAATTCTAGCTCATTTATAATACAATTCAATATAATATATTGATTAATGTGTTATATTGAATGTGTGATCGCTAGGTAGTAAATTTATATTTTAAATATTTTTGTATAATTCTAATATGGATTCATATATCTATATGTCGGATTAATGGAGGATGTATGTATAATTTTGATTTTTATAACCCTACACATATCGTATTTGGTAAAGACCGTTTAGATGAATTAGATACATTGGTACCAAAGGATGCAAAGGTGCTCATTACTTATGGTGGTGGCTCCGCTGTGCACAGTGGTCTTATTGATCGCATTGTGAAAGCTCTTGGTAACCGCAAGGTTGAGCAGTTTGGTGGTATTGAGCCAAACCCATCTCTTGAAACTTGTGAACGTGCGGTAGCTTTCATTAAAGAACATGGCGTAGATTTCGTTCTCGCTGTAGGCGGCGGTTCTGTAGTAGATGCTACAAAACTTATCGTTATGGGTGCTACCTATGATGGTCCCGTTATTGAGGTAATGAAAGTTGGTGTGCCAGAGGTTCCGGTAGACATGGTACCAAATCCATTACCATTTGGCACAGTTATGACACTACCTGCAACTGGTTCCGAAATGAACAATGGTGCAGTTATTACTTATGGTGACGGTAAATACCCTGTATTCAGTAGCTTAGTATTCCCTAAGTTCTCCATGCTTGATCCAACATTGACTTTCACCTTGCCTGAAAGACAAGTTAAGAATGGCGTTATCGATACCTTTGTGCATACCACAGAGCAGTATTTAACATACCCTGTAGAAGGTCGTATTCAAGATCGTTTCAGCGAAGGTATTTTAAAAACTATGATTGAAATCGGCAAAGAAACAGTAGAAAATCCAGAAAACTACGATATTCGTGCTAACCACGTGTGGGCCTCTACATTGGCATTAAATGGTTTAATTGGTGCCGGCGTGCCACAAGACTGGGCAACTCATCTGATTGGCCATGAGTTAACTGCGGCGTACCATCTTGACCATGGTATTACATTGGCTATCGTATTACCTGCATTGTTAGAAGTGAAAAAAGCAGACAAACTTGAAAAATTGGCACAATATGCTACACGGGTATGGCATATTACAGAAGGTACAAACGAAGAAAAAGCGGACAAGGCCATCGCTAAAACTCGTGAATTCTTCGAGTCCCTTGGCGTATCTACGCATTTGAAAGACTATAGTCTTGGTGAAGAAGCAGTTGATAAAATTGTGAAACAATTAGAGGACCATGGCATGACACAACTTGGTGAAAATGGTGATGTAACACCAGAAGTAGCTCGCGAGATTTTAATGCGTGCCTTATAATTAAGGGGATTAACAGTGTAAACTTGTATGATATGGAAAGGAGGCGCTCCCTATAAATAAAATAAAAAATAGAAGTGCATTTTCTTTTGCACTTCCTATTATGATTCCCATGGGGCTTAGTTTCCTCTTTCTTGGAGTAGGCTTTGGTTTGTATGCTACCAGTCAAGGGTTTCCTTGGTGGACCGCTCCTGTTTTAGCTAGTACCATATTTGCAGGCTCCATGGAGTTCGTAACTATTGGGCTGTTAATGGCAGGCTTTGATCCAGTGAATACTTTTATGTTGACCTTGTTTGTCAATGGGCGTCATTTCTTCTATGGTCTATCTGCACTACAGCGATATGTGCATATGGGATGGAAGTGGTTTCCTACAGTTGCGTGGATGTGTGATGAAAGTTTTGCAATTAATGTATCTACGAAGTTACCCGATGATGTAGATGAAAAATGGTTCTACTTCCATGTATCGTGGCTTAATTATATCTTCTGGGTTGTGAGTACTCTTGTAGGGGGATTGTTCGGCGATTTATTAGCATCTGTAGATTTGCGAGGTATTGGTTTTGTATTACCTGGCTTATTTATTGTTATATTCCTTGAAATGTTATTTAATGCTAAAAGTAATAATATTCGAGGCTTAGGTGCTGTTGGAGCCGTTGTAGCCCTAGCAATGCTTCTATTAACGGGAAAATCCTTATTTATGCTTGCTTCTATGGGGTGTATGCTCGTAGTATGTTATATAGCGTATAAGTGGGGAGGTGTACGCCTTGACTAGTTTAGAAATGGTCATTACTGTTGCTATTGTAGTAGCAGGTACATTGCTCACACGATTTGCGGCTTTTCTCATTTTCCCTCCCGGTAAAAAGGCGCCAGACTTTGTATTGTACTTAGGTAAGGCTCTACCTGCAGCGATTATGGGTCTGCTTGTTGTGTACACTTTTAAAGATCTTGTAGTTCTAATATATCCTTACGGACTTCCTGAATTAATTGCATTCTTAGTTACAGTGGGGCTTCATATGTGGAAGCGAAATATGTTCATGTCTATTGGGGCAGGAACTGTAGCGTATATGATTCTTGTACAAGCCATATTTAATGTAACAAGATAAAATAAACCACGTATATCTATTCCTATGAAAGGTTAGATATACGTGGTTTTATGTTTTATTTTAGTTGTAAAAGTCTTTCAAGACCTGGCGCAGTATGATGGTCTTCCAAGAAGTCTTGTTGGTCTAGTAGTTCCATAACGTCCATATCGATGTTGGTGAGTTTGAAATCGAATACATCGAAGTTTGCTTCCATATGGCTCACATTATTGGCCTTTGGCAATGGAATGATACCTCGTTGGATGTGCCAACGCAAGATGATTTGATGTTTTGAAACACCGTATTTTTCTGCCAAGCTTTTGATGATTGGATGGTCAAAAATCGGTTGGCGGTCACGGGTAAATGGAGACCATGCCATGCCTACAATTTGATGCTTTCTCATCAATTGTAAGAGCGATTGACGTTGGTTGAACGGGTGGCATTCGATTTGGTTGACCACCGGCTTAACATTGCAGTGGTACAGTAAGTCAATGAGGCGGTCTTCGTAAAAGTTAGATAGACCTAACCCACGGAGTATATTTTGATCGTATAATTCTTCCATAGCGCGCCAAGAACCGTAATAATCACCTAGTGGTTGATGTACCAGCATGATGTCAATATAGTTGGTATCTAATTTCTTTAAGGAACTTTCAACAGCACGCATCGTATTATCGTAGCCTGCATCAGTGTGCCAGACTTTGGTAGTGATGATTACATCTGTTCGTTTAATACCAGATGCTTTGATCCCTTTAGCCACGGCTTCTTCATTGCCATAATAGGCGGCCGTATCGAGTAAACGATAGCCTACGCCAAGTGCATTGGCAACGGCCTGTTCAGTCTCTCCTTCGGTACCTGTTTTATAGGTACCATAACCGATGGAGGGAATGAAGCTACCATTGTTTAAAATTCTAAAGTCCATCCGTTCTTCCATGAGAACCTCCGTTATATCCATAAATTAAAGGAATTAGCTTTCATACAATTCTAACTGATTTTATGATATACTAAGGTATTGATAAAAATCAATATGATAGGAAGTGACAGAATGCAAATAAATCGTTTCTGCTCTGTAATTGCTATCCTTGGTGTTATGATTATGACACTCGCTATTGCGGGATGTGGTACGAAAACCGTATCCGTCGCAGAGGTAACGTACAAGGATATGCCGTTGCAGATTCATAATGATGCCAATGTAACGGCCCTTAATAAGGCGACGATAACGCCGACCTTGACGGGGCAGGTCGTGTATGCTGTGAAAGTAGGAGACCAAGTACAGCAAGGTCAAACTGTGGCCACTGTAGATACATCGGCTTTACAACAACAGCTAGCATCCTTGCAAGGACAATTAGCACAAGCCCAATCACAATCATATGCCACAGCTGTGACGACTACGACTGCAGCATCTATAGACAGTACTCAACTGGAACAGGCTCAACGCATGCGCGAAGCAGGCATAATCACACAAAAAGAATATGATCGTATTTTGGAACGATCTCAACCACAAACTACAACAGTCACAACTGGTGGTGGGGGAGGCGTCAATACGGCGGCTATCGAGGCACAAATTGCTCAAGTATCTGCACAGATGGCAGCTTCTACAATCGTGGCCCCTATAGCAGGTACGGTGACATCTATTTATAACGAAGACCGTCAAATGGCGATTGCGGATCGTCCGTTTATGATGATTCAGCAATCCACGCCGATGGTAGCATCCCTCAGCATTCCCCGTGATGCGGCTATGAAGTTAGGTACAGCTGAAGCCAAGAATGGTATGAAGGTACTTCTCAAGGTGGGGGACCAAGAAATACCGGGTGAATTGACTTATGTAGATATTACTCAGACTGAAAATGTGCCAAGTGTCCTCGTAAAAGCTACTTTCAACAATGAGAAAGGCCTTATCAAGGCTGGTGAATTCTATACACTCGTTATTGAATCTAATGTGAAAGCCAAGATGCTGACCGTTCCAACTAAGGCGGTTCGGGAAAATCAAGATGGCAAATATGTATATGTATTAACCGAGAATAATACAGTTGATGTACGTGTTGTTGAGGTAGGTATTACTGAAGGTGATGACGTAGCTATTATTTCTGGACTCAACGAAGGTGACAAGGTTATCACAACGGATGGCACCTTTGAGTTAGGTGAATCTGTAAAATTGTAATTACGAACCCTATGGGTTTAATACTAGATTGTTAGAATTTATGTTTAAACATAATAGAATCGAAACTTTCACAAATCGTGAAAGTAACCTCAAAAGAGGAATCTGATAGGAGGGATTATTATTTTAGAATTTAAACGTTTTGAATTGCGAGATAAACCATTAATCGACAAATATTTTGAACAACATCATTATGAAGCATCCGATAATTGCTTTACTACATTGTTTATGTGGCAAGATCCGTACGGTATTCGCTGGGCTGAAGAGAATGGCGTATTGTATATCCAAGGTGGTGGCAAGCGTGAGCCATTCCTATTGCCTCCATTTGCTGGTAAAGATGCAAAGTTCCTTGATGGTTTGTTGCGTGCTAAAGAATGGTTCGTAGAAAATAAATTGCCGTTCCGATTTAAAGGCGTTAGCAAAGATGTAAAAGAACGCATGGAAGACCTATGTCCTGGTCGCTATGCATTTACACCTGACCGCGACAACTACGAATACATTTACAAGTCCGAAGATCTTATCAACTTGTCTGGTAAGAAATTCCGTCAAAAGAAAAACCATTTAAATCAATTCCGCATGCAATATTCTAACTATGAATATGTGCCAATTACAGATGATATCATCCCATTATGTCGTGAAACGGCAGCATCATGGGTAGAAACGCATCATGAAGAAGGTATCGAAGATGAATTGGTAGCCATCAATTTGTTGTTTGACAACTGGGATGTGTTGGGTCTTAAAGGCGGTGCCATTAAATTATTCGGCCGTGTTGAGGCTTTTAGTATCGGTGAACTTCTCAATGACAGAATTGCTTTGATTCACATTGAAAAAGCAAATCCAGATATTCGTGGTTTGTATCAAGCTATCAATAATGAATTCATTCGTCATGAATTTAGCGAAGTAGAATTCATCAACCGTGAAGAAGATATGGGCTTGCCTGGTCTTCGTCAAGCAAAAGAATCTTATAACCCAGATCATTTTGCTGAAAAATATGACGCAGTATATGCTAACGAAGCAGATAATGCGACAGGTGGTAAATAAAATCTGAGCTATGAAGTCGATGTGCTTCATAGCTCATTTTGTTATAATAGAATTGTTA
>CAKQBP010000055.1 GCA_934216375.1 uncultured Veillonella sp. | reverse complement strand
ATACATTAGCATACACGGCATAATGCATTTCATTTTCGTTTTTAATATTTAATGTATATACATCTGCAGAAGACACGCCCGCCTCAAGAAGTACAGACTTAATATCTTTTTTACCCTCCCCAGCAAACAATGCTTTAGGATTATTTTGATACATAGTAACGCCTTCAGGTAATTTAACACCTTGATATGTTACAGTTTGACTTCTATTTAAAATGGACTTAATGTTCGCTGCGGAACCCGTAGCAGGTATAGATACCAACACAGCCGCTACCATAGCAAGTAGTACTATTTTTTTCATTTTTCTCCTCATGAAAGCATCAATATAATGCATTATGCTATTTCTTTTGTGCCTTAGCCCAACTATCACGTAAACCAACAATACGGTTCACTACAATATGGTCTGAAGTACTGTCTTTATCAGTAACAAAGTAACCTTGACGCAAGAATTGGAAATGATCCCCTGGTACAGTTGTAGCAAGGCATGCTTCCCCTTTACTCTTGAATACTTGTAAGGACTCATGATTAAAGTCACCTAAGAAGTCCTTACCATCAGAATCTTCTTTAAGCAGGTAATCATATAAACGGGATTCAATATCTACTGCGGTAGATGCTTCAACCCAATGTAATGTGCCCTTAACCTTACGTGTACAACCGCTACCGCTCTTAGTTTCAGGATCATATGTACAGTGAATTTCTGTAATATTGCCATTTTCATCTTTGATAACATCAGTACATGTAATGAAGTAAGCTCCTTTCAGGCGTACTTCTTTACCTGGTGCTAAACGGAAGAATTTCTTAACTGGTTCTTCCATAAAGTCACTTCGTTCAATGTAGATTTCACGGCCAAATACAACTTCACGATTACCAAGTTCTTCATTTTCAGGATTATTTTCAACTGTACAGAGTTCTGTATTGCCTTCAGGATAATTTGTAATGACAACTTTTACAGGATCAACAACAACCATAGGGCGTTTAGCTTTAAGTTTCAAGTCCTCTCGAATACAGAACTCAAGCAAAGCAATATCTACAACGCTATCCGCCTTCGCTACACCAATGCGCTCACAGAAATCACGAATAGATTCCGGTGTATAACCACGGCGGCGCAAACCTGAAATTGTCGGCATACGGGGATCATCCCAACCAGCTACAAGGCCTGCCTCAACAAGAGCACGCAATTTACGTTTGGACATAACCATTTTAGTTACATTCAAGCGAGCAAACTCAATTTGTTGAGGAATTTCAGTATCATCCCAATCCTCTAGCACCCAATCATATAATGGCCGGTGAACTTCAAATTCCAATGTACAAATAGAATGCGTAATGCGTTCAATAGCATCTTCGATAGGATGGGCAAAATCATACATAGGGTAAATTTTCCACTCATTACCCGTATTATGATGCTCTGTATTTACAATACGATAAATAACAGGATCACGCATTACGATATTAGGATGCGCCATATCGATTTTTGCACGCAATACCTTTTCCCCATCTTTATACTTGCCAGCCTTCATTTCTTCGAAGAGTGCCAAGTTTTCTTCTACACTACGATCACGGTATGGACTATTGACACCAGGAGTAGAGAAATCGCCACGATTTTGTTTAATTTCATCTGCAGTTTGATCATCTACATAAGCCTTGCCAAGGGTGATTAATTTCTTAGCATACTCATACATTTGGTCAAAATAATCAGATGCATAGCGTGGTTCTTCATTCCAATCAAATCCAAGCCATTTAACATCTTCCATGATGGAGTTTACATATTCGACATCTTCTTTTACAGGATTTGTATCATCAAAGCGAAGATTTGTTAAGCCATTGTATTGTTTACCAATACCAAAGTTGAGGCAAATAGATTTAGCATGTCCAATATGCAAGTAGCCATTTGGTTCTGGTGGAAAGCGAGTCAATACACGGCCACCGTATTTGCCAGTTTCGTTATCTTTGTTGATAATAGCTTCAATAAAGTTAACAGATACAACTTCTTCAGGAGCTACACTTTTTTCAATGTCTTTATGTTCCAACGTTCTTACCTCCATAGGAAAAATATTCTTTTATTTTACCATATTTTGTATAAAACCGCATATCTTTTAATGTCTTCCACTTTTAGTCGAAATCAGTTAAATCAACGCCAGCCTTTTTAAGCTCTTCTAGCGCAGACTCTACATCCATTTGAGGTTTCTTATAATTTACTTCTTCATTCACACATGTTTTTAACGGTTTCTTATGAACGCCGGCAATAATATTGTCTGCTGTCAAAATAGACATGTCATAACGAGTTCTATCTGTGTAAGAGCCAATATGTGGTACAATGAGGCAATTTTCTACATCTAATAATGGATGATCTACTGGTAATGGTTCTGGATCCGTTACATCAAGAGCTGCATAATCGATTTCACCCGTTTTAAGGGCATTGATAAGTGCCTCTGTATCTACTATAGGTCCACGACCAACATTAACAAATAAAGCGGTATTCTTCATTTTCTTGAAGAATGCCTCGTCACACATATGATATGTTTCATCTGTTAATGGAGCCATAACGCATACTACATCACTAATGGCTAATAAATCATCTAACTCCATATAAGTAGTCTTATGAATCTTATCATCTAAACGTTGGTTACGATTATGGTATACAACAGTCATACCAAATGCACGGGCACGACGAGAAATAGATACACCGATAGCCCCCATGCCGATGATACCAAGAGTACGACGACTCAAATCAAAGCCTTTAATATTAGAAGGTCTTTGAGCCCAACGACCGTCTTTTACAAAGTTAGCATTTTCTATAATACGACGACTAGCTGTTGCAATCAACGTAAAAGCAAGTTCTGCTACCGTTTCATTGAGAACACCTGGCGTATTGCCATAAGGAATGCCTGCTGCTGTTAATTCATCAATATTTACATTATCATAGCCTACGGCCGCTTGTGCTATAACCTTTAATTTTGGTGCATTCTTTACAAGATCACCATCTACATCTAAAGGTCGCACACACCACAAACCATCCGCATCAACGAGCCATTCCTTTAATGTCTCACGTGGCATTACTGTCTTTTCAGTCCATTGGCGCACCTCTACATGCTCTTTTAAATATGCAATCGCATCTTTGCGAACCAGTCCATTTACTACTACTAGAGGTTTCTTTTCCATGTATATCCCTCCCTAAAAAATTCTATGTATTATAATTATATTTTATACTAGAAAGCTAACGTAATACAACAAAAAGGAGTAAGGTCAAAACCTCACTCCTTTTATGTATAATTTAAATTTGAACTAGTTCAAATCTGCAGTACAGTTAGGGCATTTAACTGCATTGATATTGATTTCAGATTTACAGAATTGACATTCTTTCGTTGCAGGTGCTTCCGCAACTTCCTCTTCTTTCGCAGATTTCATCATTTTAGCCAAACCACGAACCATCAAGAATACAACAAATGCCAAAATCAAGAATTGAATCAAATCAGTAATAAATGTACCATATGGCAATACAGAACCAGCTGCACGAGCTGTAGCAATATCAGCACCAGCCATGAATGCATCTTTAGAACCTGTGCTCAATGGCAAGTACAAATTACTAAAATCAATACCACCTGTGAATACACTGAGAACAGGCATAAATAGGTTGTTTACAACAGAATTAACCAATGCTGTGAAAGCAGCACCAATAATCATACCAATAGCTAGGTCCATCATATTGCCTTTGAAAGCAAATGCTTTAAAGTCATTTAGAAAGTCTTTCATTTTCATACTCCTAGATACGTTTAATTGAGAATGCATTAATAACAGTACTAATCATAAAATAAAGATAAAAAGATGTCAAGAAATTTCGATGTAGTTTTTAAAATTTAGTTAATATAGTTTTTCATAATTCTATCTATTATTGTAATAAATCACTTATTATGCGTATTTTTTACACCATATTTCCTATGCCTACACTTTAAAACGCTATGTTACCTTCTAAAAAATAGAGTCTAACAAAACTTTGGTTAGACTCTATTAATTAGATGTAATAATGTATTCGCTCTATCAACCTAACCCCAGCGAAAGAAGTTTTGCACGTTCTATTACCGCGATGAACGCAGGAGGTATCATAGAAGCATCTAAAAATTGACTTATACGACGCCCTACAATTACTCCTTTATTAGCATAAAACCAAGAGAAGTAATAGATATGTAAATCATCCAACTTACGATCCGAAATATTTGGTAAACATCGTTGTACAATTTGGCTTTTAGTAATACCTAATTTAGCATAACCACGCCGCGCCATATCCTTTGTTACCATCGGACGAGTGTCATCAATAATGTCCTTGATGATGGCATCCATTATGGAACGCTTGTGCATCGCAAGTAAATACGATACAAAATCCATTTCAAAACAGATTTCCTCTGTATAGAATATATTGCTATGTGCTTTTGCATATTTTCCCTCAACATCGCGATCATAGAGCGCTACTGTAGGAATAGAGAATCTATTAAACAATTTTTGCAATTTACTGATAGAGGACTCGCCCCGAGCGTTGATAAGACAGATTCCAAAATAGTCAAAGTCCACGCCTAATTTTTTACCAAAGCCTGTAAAGCTACCGTACTCAGTCTCCCCTTCTACGATGATAATACACCGAGCGTATAGAGCCTCTTTTGCCTCAGGAAAATGCATAATCAAGTGTTTCTCTACCTCTTTAGGGAAATTGAAAGTAACTCCACACGCTGCACAAACCATATTATTTTCATCCCGATAAAGCCGAATAATATGACGATAATCGTCAACTAGTGCATCCGTACTGTGAGTAACCACAAAGAGCTGTCCTAATAATCCATCTATTTTAAAAATATCTCGCAGCAATGCTAAAAACTCTTCATTTTCATTAGTTGCAATTTGACGGTAATAATTGAGCACAGCCCGTTGTAAATACGGACTTAAATGTAGCTCAGGCTCATCCACACTTATAAAGATTGGTAAAAACTTGTGTCCCTTTGCATCATATACAAGTAAAGATTCTAAATTTGTAGTTGCACTACTAACTTTCATATAAATTTGAGCCAAAATCTTGAGAGCCACAGCCATAATCAATCGTACATTATCAGCAGAATACTTACGTTCCATAGCGGAGGATGTAGACAATACCTCTACAAGATGTTGAATATTGAGCATACAGTAAGGATCTAAATCCTTACGTAAACTAACAATTTCACGCTGAAAATCATCAGTAGGCATTTCTAATCGAGACACATAAGCTTGTAAGAGGTGTCCTAATTCTACATATATAGAGGACGGTATAGAAAACAGTTCCTGCTCTGAGGTGTCGCGATGACACACATATAAAGCATGACGAATCATAGACAACGGCATAGGCTCAATTTCTGCATCAGTGACTCTGTATAATCGTGGATATACCTCTTGTACAACTTGTTCAAGTCGTAAACGGTAGGTAGGTCCCTCATCAGCAGTATACATGCTTTTATAATTTAACTCACCTAAAGATATTTCAAAATCAATGCGGATAGGCTTGTTTACATCCGTAAAATCACTTTCAACAAACCCATTGCACTCCATGATAATTTCTAAGAGATCTAGGAAATTAGACTTACCTACCGCATTCTCACCGACAAAATAATTAATATCATTGTGAAAGCTCAACGTTACATCCGCTAAGTTCCTATAGTTTTCAATATGCATCCATTTTATATACATAGCTCCTCCGTCTGTAGCTACTTTCAAAATGAAAAAGCTCTAGTATATTTCATTACAATAAATCACTAACTAATACCCCTGTATTTTATCTTTTATATAAAAAGGTGCCAATCACGAATGTAATCAGCACCCCCACTGTCATATACAGTCTGATACTGTATATATTCGACATTTATTTAATTTTATCCTCTATAACCTTGCCCTCTCTTAATGGACCACTCTGTTCTTTAAGACGCGCCAACATGACAGAGGATATAAACATAGCAATACCAGCTCCTACTGTTGCTATGGATAAGCTTTCACCAAAGATCAAGAACCCATAGAAGGAACTAATAAATACGCCAACGTATTGCAAGAATTGAGCCACTACAGCATTGGTCGTAACAAAGGCGCCAGTCAAGAAAAACTGAGCCACTACACTAATACCACCGATAGCGAAGATAATGAGCCAATCTGTACCTTGAGGCATAACGAGCTCATCTGTAGTAACCAAGCCCGCAATCATGCCAGTAATCATGAAATAGGCCATGATTTCAAAATTACTATGTTTTCCGCGTTTACTAATAGTTCGTATCGTCGTATAGGCCGCTGCAGCTAAAGCAGCACCTAAAATTGCTACCAATGCATACCAAGAAAATGATTCATAACTAAAAGGATTTACCATTACTAAGACAGCAATCAAAATGACTCCAAGCCATTTGCCAGCCCCTTTAGGTATCAATTCCTTCAGAAACAGAGCACTAAAGATAAAAACAAATATTCCTGTCGTCTGAAATAGAATTGTTGCATCAGATAATTTTATGTGTACCAATGCTATGAAATTACATACCATACCAAAACCGCCGTATAAGCCACGCATGACGAGGAGCCCCCGATCCTCTTTTGAAAATCGGATACCCTTCACATACATAATAATGAGCACCGCAACAGTCCCAAAGAACCCACGGGCAAAAGCGATCTCCCCAGGTGGAATATTTGTCCCTAACAGTTTTACGAACACATTCATCGTACTAAATAAAAATGCGGATAACAATGCATATATAAGGCCCTTTTTAGCCATAGCCCCTCCTATAATTATATTTCTCTATATAATTATAACCCCAGATTTCTATAAATAATGGATACATCAATAAATACTAACAAAATTTCATATCATATATGATGAATGTAAATTTAATGAAAAAATGAATTTAGTTAGTTAATCAATAAAAAATGATTACTCAATAAGAAACATATAGATATGCCGCCCTTCTAATGAAAGGCGGCATTGTATTATTTAGAGAATGTATCTACAAAGTCTAAGATTTCTTGCTTCATATTCTCTTTGTCGATTGCTTTTGTAAAGCGCAATGGTTTAGATTGCAATGCTTCCAATTGTTTAGGGAAGGCAACACCCGTTACAGCAGAAATATTATCTAAGCTTTCATAAGGAGTCTCACCTACCTTGATATCCAATGCCTCACAGATTGGTGTAGGAAATTTAAACGGATGTGCTGTAGATGCAATCACTGTATGACGAGCGCCATCTTCAGGATGCTTCTCCAACTCCTTCATATACGCCCCCATAGCAACTGCCGTGTGAGGATCCATTACATAACCGTAAGAATTGTATACTTGTTCAATGATTGCTTTCGTTTCTTCATCATCTACATAGGCACCAGCAAAATCAGTCTTAACACGTTTGAACTCTTCTTCATTAACAGTTAATTTGCCTGTTGTTTTAAGATCTTTCATCCATCCTACTGTACGTTCGCTATCTTCACCAGAAATATAATATAAGAAGCGTTCAAAGTTAGAGGATTCAAGAATATCCATAGATGGAGAAATCGTCGTATAGAATGGGCGGTTCATATCGTAGGTACCGTTTTCAAAGAAGTCAGTAAGTACGTTATTTTGATTAGATGCACAAATCAATTTGCCGATAGGAATCCCCATTTTTTTAGCATAGTAAGCAGCCAAGATATTACCGAAGTTACCTGTTGGAACTACAACGTTGAAAGCTTCGTCTTCATGGATTGCACCTTGTGCAACCAGTTCAGCATAGGCATTTACATAGTAAACTACTTGTGGAGCTAAACGACCAATATTGATAGAGTTCGCACTGGAGAACATAACCCCTTTTTCAGCAACCTCTTCAGCAGTCGCTTTATCAACAAAGAGGCGCTTCAAGAATTGCTGAGCATCGTCAAAGTTACCATGAATAGCCGTAACATTAACATTCTCCCCTTCTTGTTTTTGCATTTGTTCCGCTTGCATAGGACTAACGCCATCAGTTGGGTAAAATAC
>CAKQBP010000054.1 GCA_934216375.1 uncultured Veillonella sp. | reverse complement strand
GCTCTAATGTAGGCATCAATGGTGGTACAACCGAGGAAATAATGATAGCATTAATATCTTTTACATCAACCTTACGGTCGTGAAAGAATAAGTTCATCATCAGCATGCCATATTCATCAGTGGTCCGAACCCGATCTGTGGAAATACGCCAGTGACCCACAAGTTCTGTCTTGTCGTATACACCGAGAACAATATTGGTGTTTCCCACATCAATTACTAATAACATTAATGCCTCCTATTTACGCGGACGAATTGATACGTCCCCTGCCACAATACGTTTAATTGTCCCATCCGGGATTCTTACTAATAAATTACCATCTTCATCAATATCTGTAGCTACCCCTTCATAGGTATTGCCAGGAGCACGCACTTCAATTTCTTCACCGAGAGTAACAGATAATTGACGCCATTCATTAAGGGTTTCGTCAAAACCACTATCGAGCACTTCATAGTATTGATGTTCTAATTCTTCTAATATAAGTCTAAATGCTTCTGTGCGCTCAATATCAATATCTTCCATCGCAAGGGATGTAGCAATTAATTTTAACTCTTCTGGTAATTCTTCTTGTTTTGTTTTTACGTTGACCCCAATGCCCATTACAATATGAGAAATTTCTTCCATAGAACCAGACATTTCTGTCAAAATACCTACCAGCTTACGACCATTCACAAGGATATCATTAGGCCACTTTATCCCCGCATCAGTTAGCCCCATCTTATGAAAGGCCTTTGTCAAAGCTACGGCGGCCATCAAAGTACACTTAGGAGCCTCTACAGGTGGAAAATCAGGACGCAAAATCAAGCTAAACCACAAGCCCTTGCCAAATGGAGAATACCAACCACGAGATAAGCGCCCACGACCAGCAGCCTGTTCCTCGGTAACCACAACCGTACCTTCTTCTGCACCTTGTTGAGCTAAACGACGAGCTTCTAGGTTTGTGGACTCCGTGGTATCCATATAGACATACCGTTTACCAAATATATCTGTTTTTAGAATTTGCTTCATTGCCAAGGGGCTCAATAAATCAGGTTCTTCCAATAATCGATACCCTCTCTTGGTATAAGATTCAATTTTGTAGCCTTTTTGACGTAACGCCTTGATATGTTTCCAAATAGCTGTGCGCGAAACATGGCAGGCTTCGGACATATCTTGTCCCGATACGAAACTACCTTGGTTTTGTCTCAAGAATTCTAGCACTTCATCACGCATAGTTTAGAGCCCCTTTCTTTGTCAACCTAGGTTTACAATTCGATTGTACAAGTGTCCCCTTCAAAATGCAAGGATTATTTAAAATAATTAATGGTATAATGTATATAGTATAAAGGTATATATATAAGAATAGATAACAATAATTCTACCTATTATCCTCTGGAGAGATATATGAAACAGTTTACATTAGAAGAAAAAAATCAAGTATTAGAGAACCCTTTTATCCATATTCATCGAAAACTAGATGTACTCCTCAACATAGGGAAGTTACTAATGGAATGTGGGGCAAATACAAATCGAATCATTGAGGAAATGCTAAAAGCCGCAACATTTATGGGAATACCTCACGATTACTTAAATATCCATATCTCTTATACCACTATTATGGTCAATCTATTACACAAAGAACGATCCATAACTGTATTTAGAAAAACACCAGTTCACATTCCGAATATGGCTATGATTAACGCCGTATCAAAGCTCACATGGCGCGCCTTTGAGCGACATTACTCACTAACAACCTATGAACGACTAATTGCCAAACTAGATACAACTATACCGACGTATCCAAACTGGATAAAAGGACTAGCTTGTGCACTAGGATCGGCAGGTCTTGCATACCTTTACAGTGGCGATATTATCGCATTCATTGTTACTATCATATGTTCTAGTATTGGTTATTTTACGCGCACCCTATCATGTAGATTAGGGCTTAATGAATATGTAGGAATCGCATTAGGCGGATTTGCTGCCATGATATCGGCTTATGCTTTTTATAGTCATGTAAATAATGAATCCTTACTATATGTACTCGTTTGCTGCACCTTGTTCATGATTCCTGGGGTACCATTGATCAATTGTGTCATCGATATCATTAATAATCATATTTTATCGGGCATGACACGAGCCATTAGAACGCTACTCATCGTGGGTAGCATGACTTTAGGTATGGCCATGGCACTCTATTTTAGCCCTGCACCGGCATTTAATTTCGTTGATATTAAACCTCATGTTATTTCCATAGAGCAAGTTATCGGTTCTTTTACAGCTGCAGCCGCTTTTGCGGTACTTTTTAATGCTCCTGTCAGACTATTAGTATCCATTGGTATTGGTGGGGTACTATGTGTATGTATTCGCAATATACTATCCGTAGAATTAGGATTTTCTACACCAGGTGCTACCTTTATTGGTGCTGCCATAATGAGTATTATTTTTGTAAAAGTTTCTACTTGGCTAAAAACATCTAGCACTATCATTATCGTACCATCTGCCATCGCATTAATGCCCGGTATACTGTACTACCGATTTCTCTTCGATATGTTACATATCAATGCATTAAATGATGCTAGTCTAATCCTTATGATACAAAATGGTGTAACTGGCACATTTACAACTATAGCTATAGCAATCGGTGTAGCTATACCAAATGTTTTGGCACAAAAATATTTGCAAAAACTAAAAGAACAGCGCATGACAGAGCTTCTTGCCACACGTCATATAAACGATGGACAGTAAAAAAGAGCTAGCCCTCAAAAAGGCTAGCTCTTTTTCATTTGAACAATATCCATTATTTAATATCATTAGATGATATTTCACTAAAATCTGCTACAGTACTAGTTGTTTCTTTAGCATCAACACCTTCTGGTACTATGCTACCGTCTGCTTCATAAGTTACTTTAGGCTCCTCAGCTTCAGGTTCTTTTGTTGTACCATATTTGTAAAGATTATCTACCGCTTTCGCATCGATTGTTTCTTCTTCTAACAAAGCATTTGCCATGTCATGTAAGAATTTTTCGTTCTCGCTAAGAAGTTTTGTTACATCTTTGTAAGCTTCTTCAACGATACGATGAATTTCAGAGTCGATTTTCGCAGCGATTTCTTCACTATAGTTGCGCTCATGGCCTAGGTTTTTCCCCAAGAAAATTTGTTCTTGTTGTTCACCGAACACGATAGGGCCAAGCTCATCACTCATCCCCCAACGAGTTACCATAGCACGAGCAGTATTAGTTACACTTTGAAGGTCTCCAGAAGCACCTGTACTGATTTCATCTAAAATCAAGGCTTCTGCAATTCGACCACCAAGAGCCACCCGAATATCTGCTAATAATTGAGATTTTGTTTTGTAGTTTTGTTCTTCCGTTGGAAGCATCATAGTGTAGCCACCAGCTGCACCACGAGGAATAATTGTTACCTTATGAACAGGATCTGCATGAGGCAATAGATGTGCCACAATAGCATGACCAGATTCATGGTACGCTGTTAACTTGCGATCTTTGTCGCTCACAATGTGACTACGGCGCTCAGGACCCATACTAACCTTTTCACTGGCTTCTTCAACTTCAGCCATAGTAATTACTTTTTTGTTAAGACGAGCTGCCAAAAGAGCTGCTTCGTTTAACAAGTTATTCAAGTCAGCACCAGTAAAGCCTGGAGTTTTCTTAGCAATCGTTTTCAAATCTACGTCATCAGCTAAAGGCTTATTACGAGCATGAACTTTCAAGATTGCTTCACGACCGCGTAAGTCTGGACGACCTACGATAACTTGACGGTCAAAACGCCCTGGACGTAAAAGTGCAGGATCTAGAATATCTGGGCGGTTTGTTGCAGCGATAGTAATAATACCTTCGTTAGCACCGAAACCATCCATTTCAACGAGCAATTGGTTTAATGTTTGTTCACGTTCATCGTGACCGCCACCAAGACCGGCGCCACGTTGACGACCAACCGCATCGATTTCATCGATAAAGATGATACAAGGAGCGTTCTTTTTCGCTTGTGTGAAAAGATCACGCACACGAGAAGCACCAACACCAACAAACATTTCTACAAAGTCAGAACCAGAAATCGTAAAGAATGGTACACCTGCTTCACCAGCAACGGCTTTAGCAAGTAATGTTTTACCTGTACCTGGAGGTCCTGCTAATAATACACCTTTCGGAATTTTAGCCCCGATAGTTGTGAACTTGCCTGGATCCTTCAAGAATTCTACTACTTCTTCTAATTCTTGTTTTGCTTCTTCAGCGCCAGCTACATCTTTAAAGCTAACCTTTACATTGCCTTCACCCATCAATTTAGCACGGCTTTTACCAAAGTTCATCACGCGGCCCCCGCCACCTTGCGTTTGTTGCATGATGAAGAAGAACAATACTACCAAAATGATAATTGGAATAGCAGAACCTAACAAGCTCATCCACCAAGCTGGTTGCTCAGGTGGAGCTGCAGTAATTTCTACACCATTATCTTGTAAAGTTTTGATTAACGTTTCATCAGTTGGCGCATAAGAATTGAATTCTGTTCCATTTTTTAGTTTACCTTTAATACCATGATCATTGGTAATCGTTACGGACTCAACCTTTTTCTGTTGTACTTGTTGAATAAATCCTGTATAACTGAGTTCAGATTTATTCGCACTTTGACCAGAGAAAGCGTCAATGGCGATAACGAAAGCGGCAATGATAAGTAAATAAAGGACGATATTTTTAGTAAATCGACCCAAAATATTACCCCTTTCAATAATAGTTTAGTTGTATAAACGAATTGAGTACATCTCGTTGAGAGATGAACTCATATATTATATCATATTTTTAACTTTGATACATTTCTTCCTTTAAAATACCTATATAAGGTAAGTGCCGATATTTTTCTGCATAGTCTAAACCATAGCCAATAACAAAATAATCAGGAATGACAAAGCCTACATAGTCTACTTCTACATCCATTTTACGGCGCTCAGGTTTATTCAACAACGCTGCAAGACGAACGCTTTTAGCTCCACGAGCATGTAAATTTTCTAGCAAGTAATGTAATGTCGTGCCAGTATCTACAATATCTTCTACAACGAGTACATGCTTCCCCTCTACAGAGCGGTCCAAATCTTTTAAAATTCGCACTACCCCTGTACTAGTTGTACCGCTGCCATAGCTAGAGCAAGAAATAAAATCGAAACTCACATCCACATTCTCGTCGATAGAGCGAGCTAAATCTGTAAAGAAAACGATAGCACCTTTCAATACCCCTACAAGAACTACGGATTCCCCTTTATAGTCAACACTGATTTGACGACCTAATTCAGCCACTCGTGCCTTTAATTGGTCCTCTGTATATAAAATATCTTTTGCATCTTGATGCATCTATATGACCTCCGCGATTCATATTAATGTTTGCAATATACCTTTATTGTATCACATTGAGCACTTACTTTTATACTTTTTATATTGAAAGTTTTCTCTTCCCCAGTGTTAACAATGTCGAGTAATTGCTCTTGATGAGCAGTGGTAAGCTTGATTTCAGGATCAAGGATGCTCACCAGTCTTTGCCACAATCGACGTTGTATAGCCAACGGCTCCTTACGTAACCCCCTACGAGATATAGACGCTCCCTCTTCAGAAATCATTACTAACTCATTAAATGCCATATCCGTTAACTGGGAGATAAGTATTACGTCTTCACGTACAGAATTCCCTAGTCTTACAATGGCATTAACAACGTTAGGATTAATAGTTTCTAACTCAGGTATAATGCGATGACGAATTCTATTTCTCTGATATCGCACATCCTCATTTGTCCTATCTACACAGTAAGAAATATCTTTTTCTTTCAAATATAAAAGTAGTTCTTCTTTTGTGACATCTAACAGAGGTCTTACTACTGGAATACTATAATCATTACTAACAACGGCCATGCCTGTCAAACCATTAAGTCCAGTCCCTCTAATGAGATGAGCTAAGATTGACTCGGCTTGGTCATCTTTATGATGAGCTACTGCAATATAGTCATACCTCTCAGACTGTGCTATGTCGGTCAGCCATTGATATCGAACTTGGCGACCTATAGTTTCCTCTGATAGTTTTTGCTCTTCACTCAATTTAGGCACATCAACGGTAGCCGTATAAAATGGCAGCCCTAGTATTTCCACTTGGTTTCGTAACCATAGAACCTCATCCTTGCTTTCAGAACGAATACAATGATCTACAATAGCAACTCCAAGCTCATACGCCGTGTGACGATGTGTGGCAATATCTTGCAATAAATGCAATAAAGCCATCGAATCAGGACCACCAGAACAAGCTACCAAGATACGACTATTCTCAGGAAATATATCATGTAATTTTAAAGTGTGATTAACGGTTCGAATGAGTGCTTTCACATTCACGGGCCATCGCCTCCATACCATCTTGATCGCTCACAAATACATGAGGGACCTCATAGGAATCCATAAAGGACGTTAAAATCTCCGCACCAGCAACGATGATGTCGGCACGACCTGCCGGTAAACCTTTCACTTGTAATCTCTCATCACGACTCATATAGCGCAGTTTCATAATGATACCTTCTACAGTTTCACGGCTCAATTTATGACCTTGCACCTTTGTACCATCATAGTGGTCTAAGCCTAAATCAATAGCAGCCAAAGTTGTTAGGGTGCCACCAATACCGATAAATTCACCAAATTCACCTTCAATCATCATCGGATCCCAAAGGAAACGGGTTTCCTCCCACACTCGTTGAGGCCCTTTATCAGATATAGATTGAAGGCGTACTGCTCCCACAGGATAAGAACGACTCCAGTACACTCCATTTTTGTTACCTAATGCAAGCTCTGTACTACCTCCACCAATATCGATGGTCGTGTAATGACGTCCATCATCTAATTGATTTCCTAAAGCGCCATAAAAGCCATACATAGCCTCTTCATCACCAGATAAAATCCGCCATTCCATAGGACAATACTCACTAATACGTTCCATAAATGCAAGTCCATTAGCCGCTTCACGAACAGCACTCGTAGCAAAACCAAAGTAATAGTCAGCACCGTATTCATTTGCTATTTTTTTTATATCCGTAAAGGCCTGATAGGATGCTTCCATGGATTCAGCTCGCAAGGTACCATCTGTATTTCGTTGACCTAAACGGGTAGTCCACAACTGCTTAGGCTCATAACGCCACTCGTTATTCTCATAGGTAGCCAATAATAAACGTACTGAATTAGAGCCAATATCGATAATTGCTAACTTCATAATCGCTCCTTACATATACATAGCATTCTCCTAATACTATTATAGCGTTAATACTCTATACATAAGTAAAGAGATGGCGGAATGCCATCTCTCACTATTAATCTCGACGACCACCTCGGCCTCCGCGTTTTCCTTCGGTATTGCGTTTTAAATCGTGTAATCGTTCATTACTATCGCGCAAGAATGATTTCATCTTCGCTTCGAAAGACTCTATACTTTGTTTCGATTGAACACGATGAGGACGTTTTTCTTCGTCCATACCCTCTTTAGGTTGTGTTTGACGAATGGAAAGTCCAATTTTATTACCATCAATAGATAAAACCTTAACCTTTACCGGATCCTCAACCTTTAAAAGGGTATTAATATCTTCGACATACCCATGAGCTACTTCAGAAATATGAACTAACCCCGTTTGTTTTTCTCCTAAATCAACAAATACGCCGAATTTTGTAATACCTGATACGGTACCATCAATAATGTTACCAACTTCGATTGCCATGCAACCTCCTAATTAATGCGGAAACCTTAAACTACAAACTAAAGCGAATCAAAAATTGAATTCTTACCTATTTTACATATGGTACTTCACCAGGCTTAACTAAGCCTAATTCCTCACGAGCCACCCCTTCAATGGTCTTCGGATCTTGTAACTTAGCCTTTTCCTGCTCTAATTCTTCATTTCGCTGTTTTAATTCTTGCAATTGTTGCTCTATCTGTTGTTTTTCTTGATATACAGCCACCAAGCGATAGGCCTGCCCTAAC
>CAKQBP010000053.1 GCA_934216375.1 uncultured Veillonella sp. | reverse complement strand
CTTTCTGAAAAAAATAGAAAATAAAATGTTACAAGTCATAACATTCACATTCTACTCAGTTCTTCAGATTAAGAATCTTTGGGAGTGTCCACGTTTCCTCGCCACATTCTGCATCGAAGTTCTTCGTTTCATGTGTTTGCTACTTCTCGTACGGTGATATTAGCACAACCACTTTTTCGTGTAAACCCTTTTTTCTCAATTGTGTTCTCATTATCTTGTTTTTATAACTTAAAATGCTTGCTAAGTTAGATTTTATCTGGTTTTATAGGATATAATTTTTTTCATAAAAAAATTTAATTTTATATCCCTTTCTATTAATTGAGAATTTTTATTATATTTTTCATTAAGTTAAACTTATTAATATATATATAATTAATAAGAAATTTATCTCTCTATACAGAAAGATTTTATAAATATATCCTACAATATAAGGGATATAATTCTTGATAACCACTAAATTATTCGATTACTTTTAATATTATGTATTTATAAAACATTTTACTATATATATACTATTATATATAAAATAATTCATAATACTTTTATGCAACAAAAAAAAGACTTCCGAAGAAGTCTTTTTTTGTTTGTGAGGGAATTAGAATTTGTAATTTAATTCTGCACGATAGAAATCGGAAAGATCATTACCGCTTTGGTCTTTAGAGTTGAAACCATAACCTGCGGATAAACCTACGTTATCTTGTACTGCGTAGTCTACGCTAGCCATGTAACCTTTGTAACCATTAGATGTATTTGTTAAATCATATGCTTGATCCCAAGTGGAACTTACGATTGGTGCATTAGCTTTTTGGTTGAAGTATTGACCTTTCACATCCCATGTACCTTTTTTAGCGATGTCGTAGTTACCATAGCCAAGACCTGCTGTCCAAGCTTGAGAATTATCTACGTTGGAAGCTTTCAACCATTCACCGCCAGCCCACAATTTATTTTTACGGAAGTCCGCATTGAAACCGTAAACATCTTGTTTATCAGAGTTAACTGTTACACCATTATGGTTCAAGTTACCGCTAGATAATCTGGAGTAGAAACCACCAACGGAGGATTCTTTACCAACTTTACCTTTTAAGCCTACATAGGATACAGATGGGTTATCAGATTTGGAGTTGCCATCAGCAGCACCATCAATCATGTAACCATACGCACCTTGTACTTGAACTTTATCATTACCTACATTCAATTGTGCACCGTCAAATGTATCATCGTACATCAAACCGCCACCAATTGTTTGTTGGAAACGACCAGCTTTAGCAGATACGTTGCTACCAAATTTGTGATCTACGTAAGCACGATCGATTGTTGCTTGAGAACCTTTAGTAGAGTCACCAAATTCGTAATTACCTTTTACACGAACAACTGCTTGTGTTTTATCATTTACATTAGCATTGAATTGTACACGTGCACGGCCGTCAGTTAAAGATTTACTATTAGCTTTGTAAACACCTTTGTCTTCAGAACCTTGATAACGGATACGAGCATCACCAGTTACCTTTACATTACCTACACGGTCTTCTAAGCGAGATACTCGAACTCCGAGGTTGTTCAACTCGTTAGAGAACTCATCTGCCAAGCGGTTAATCATAGCTTGTTGTTCAGCGTTAGCACGATCTTGGTTAGCCATAGCTTTAGCTACCATTTGAGCCATTTCATAACGAGTGATGTTGTTTTGGCCTTTGAAAGTGCCATCTGGATAACCATTAACGATACCAGCTTGTGCCAATTGGGATACTGCTTGGTATGCCCAGCTGTCTGGAGTTACATCGGAGAATGGATTTGCAGCAAATGCTGTTGTTACACCTAACACTGCTGTTGCTGCTAACATTGTTGCGAATTGTTTTTTCATAATGAATTCCTTCTTTCTTATAAATAAGAATTTATATTTGCAGAAGACATTCACTACATAAGTAGTATCACTATGAAAGATGTATTAGGAGTGTCCATGTTTCCTCAACTAAATTATCTATCTTAGCTCCACTTCTTTGTAGCGTAGCCTTTCTGTTGATGTGAATATACCACCACCCCAAAACTTTGTAAAGCATTTTACACAACTAAATTTTATGAAATTTCTTTCATGAATAAAAATTATACCAAAAACATAGATTATTACTGCATTTTTAAAAATTTAATTTTACAAAATTTCATTTTATAGTCTAAAAAAATAGATAATTTTATTATCTATAACCACAAATTTAATAACTATCACTTATTAAATTCAGCTATGCTTATAATTTATATTAATTCATTTGTTTGAATTATTTATTTTCTATAAGATTGATAAGTGATATATCTAGATTCGACCTAGCCGTCTTGCTAAATTTTATTTAGTATACATTTCACAAGATACAACGTAACTTAATCCTTCTTAACTTATAAAAAAGCCTATCTACGATAAAATACATCATAGATAGGCTTTCACGATTTTTAAATTGCGTAAGAAACAAATCCTAAAATATGGTCAACAGGAACTGGGCCGATAAAACGACTATCACTAGAGTGATTGCGATTATCCCCCATTACAAATACATGACCTTCAGGAACTGTTACAGGTGTAGACCGAGTATAATTCATTTTTGTATCTTTTGTATATGGTTCTTGTAATTTTTCTCCATTACGCCATACATAACCATCTTTAAACTCTAGTACATCACCAGGTCTACCTATTACACGTTTTACCCATACATCATTTGTTTGAGCGGATTTATTAAAAACAGATGCATAGTTCATCAGTGGTTCTTTTACATCATCCACCCATGTACGAACACGATTAACACGACTATCAATAATAACGATTTGTCCATATTCGGGCATATCATTCATAATATGATGCCATTTGGTAACAATCAAATATTGTCCATTGTGTAATGTATCATCCATTGATTCCCCAGACACTCTAGTAGGTTGAATCAAGAAAATATGAATTACCATAGCAATGATTAATGCCAATGCAATAGCATAAATCCAATCTAATATTTCTTTTACTATTGTACTACCTAATTTATTACTCATAGTTTCCTCTTAATGACCACCTTTCGTAAATCTCCCACCAAAGACATCATGTACGTCTTGGATCGTAATAAATGCTGTAGGATCTACTTCATAAACGGTATCCTTTAATCTTGTAATTTCTAGCCGCGTTACTACAGAATATAATACATGTTTCGGTTGTTTTAAATACCCGCCTTCTCCATACATAATAGTAACACCACGATTAAGATTAGCATTTAATGCATCAGCAATAATCTTGGAATTATCTGCATCGGTAATAATCATAACCCCTTTAGATTCTTCAAGTCCAGTGATGGTCACATCAATCATCTTATAAGCAATAAAATAAGCAATTAAGGAATACATGGCACTATTCCAACTATATACAAAGCCCGCTGCTCCAAGAATAACTAAATTCATGGCCATTACAATTTCGCCTACAGAAAAGGTGGACCGTTTATCAAAGATAATAGCTACGATTTCAGATCCATCTAATGAGCCACCATTACGAATAATAAGCCCTACTCCAATACCTAAGATTATACCACCAAAGATTGCCCCTAAAAATGGGTCAGTTGTAATAGGTGTAAAGCGGTGTGCAATGGTAGAAAATATTGCCATCCATATAATAGAGAACAAAGTAGACAAGGTAAATCCTTTACCAATTACTTTATAGCCTAAATATAAAAAGGGTAAGTTGAAAAGTACTACGAAAATACTAAAGGAAATACCTGATAGTTCCGCAGCCATCAAAGAGATACCAACTATACCGCCGTCGATGATGCTATTTGGTACTAAAAACAAATCTAAGCCCACCGTATATATTAGGGCGCCTAGAATCATCATTACACAGCGCATAATAAGATTTGACCAGTTACGCGTTGAAGTTTCACTTGTCATGATTATCTCCTTTTCCGTATAACTGCTCCATAGCATGTAATCTTTTCTCTTCTAACTCACTTGAACTCATAGTTTCTTCTTTGATTGCCGCTTCGTTCTGAGCTAACTGCTTCGTATAGCGCAAGCCAATAACGAGAGCCGTCAAATCATCTACAGGTTCTGGTGGAAATTGCATAGATGTAGGAATAATCTTGCGCCACCCTGTAGGAGGATTATATTGCCAATATAATTTACGGGCCTCCTCTGTACTATGAGATTCGTCGATTAAACTAGTTGTAATTTTATGATTACGTCCAATTTGTTGAAGAGAAGGATACAAATGTTTATGATTTGTACCATTTCCACAAACAATATGAACAATACCATAATATTCAGTTAAAATACGCTCAATATCTTTATTGAAAGTATTTGAAGAAATAATTTTACGGCATATCATCTCACCGGAAGGTGAGAGTATAGCTACGCCAGTTTTCTCATTTCCTGGATCCACTGCTAAAATATATGTATTTTCAGTCATTTGATTATCCCCTTTGTAAGTACAGTAGTTATATTTTAACATAAAAAGAAGGTCTTATGTTGAAAATTACATAAGACCTTCTTTTATAATGTATGAAAACAGCATACCTTCATTATATTAATTAGTTTGCATTTTTGCCTTATCATTGAAATCTGGCATTTGAGTAATACGCAACTTGAGGTGAACAGGACCAGATGAATATGTATCTCCATCAGTATAAGCTTCCACATGAACCTTGCCACGCATAGTACTTATTCTTTTAATAGCTGTAAACAAATCATCACCAGGTATCGTTCCAATATCACCTGATAAGGAATCAGGAATAATCCCCTTTGCCTTAGCACGCTCATTTACTTGTTTCAAGAATTGAAGCATAGACGATTGAGCATTAGTACCCCCATCAATTACCGTAGAGTGAATTACCTCTCCATTTTTATAGATAAATTGTTGTGGATATACTTGAATAACTGCAACTGCAGGTTCACCTGAAATAATATTTCCGGCTGCCACAACTTGAACCACCATAGGAGTCTTGGAATTGATTAGCTTTTGAGTAGCTACCTCAACATTTTGTCGATCTACATACACAACGGATTGACCATTATCTTCTATACCTAAGCGACGTAAAACAAGTTTATGTGTATCATCGATAATATGTTTAATAGCATTATTACTATCTTCTTCACTTAAACCAGGTCGTACAACAGCTTGTGCTAATAGCTGATCTACTTGGAAGAGAATGGTTCCTTCCCGTAAATGAATGATGCCATTCTGCAATTGTTCTTGTGTATTTTGTAGATTCTTAATATGCGCTTCCATCTTAGCACGTGTTGCTTCAAGCTCAGCTACCTTTTGAGACACCTCTGCATAAGAGGCTTGTAAAGATGCCAATTCGGCTTCTGTTGCGTCTTTAGCAGCTTGTGCACTCGCCAATTCAGCTTTAGTAGCCTCTACTTCACGGCGAATTTGTTCGATCTCAGCCATCCGCTCTTCAAGCTCTTGTTTATTTTGTTCTAACAAAGCCTGCCCACGAATCAGTTCTTGCGTCTTTGCAGCAACCTCATTATTCAGCTGCTTTATATCAGCTCGCAACTGATCCATACCGAACAATGCAGTTCGTACGCTTTGAGACGTAAAGGTTAATACCCCAACTGTAGCTGCTGCAACCAAAAGGCCTGTCACAATAGTAACTATAATAGATGTGTGCTTAGGTCGTAATCCAAAGAGGGACATACGACGTTTACCAATTTTAGTGCCTAGCTTATCCCCCATGTAAGCAATGAGACCACCCATAAGAGCGATAATTATTAAGATTTTGACACCTACTAACATCATGTCCCTCCTTTCTCCTAAGAATACAATCTGTTATTTCGATACGCGCCAATTCAAATACAACCCTGCAATAATACCTAATGTATCCGGTATTAATGCAGCTAATACGGTTGGCAATGCTCCACCTTTCCCTAAGGCACCAGCAAAGGTCATCACCCCATAATAAATAAAGATGATAAGAATACTAATACCAAAGCCGATAGATGAACTAGAACGTTGTTTTTGAAGGCCTAAAGGTGCACCTACAAGAGCAAATACAAAACTTGCCAACGGAATTGTAAAACGTTGGTACATTTCCATTTCAAGTTTATTAGCATTAGTATAAGCAGCCTTATAAGCTCTGATTTGATGACGTAACTCCTTAATCGTTAATTCCTCAGGTTTACGTTGATCTTGTTGAATATCTTTTGGGGCAGACTTAATCGGCAAGGATTGCTCCTTAAATTTCATGGTACGTTCAACACCATTACCAGCTGATAGATCATAGATGATACCATTCTGCATCACCCAATATTGACCATTCCAGATAGCTGTATCAGCATTTCAACTTGTTGTAACTTGCCCCCCTCCCCAAATTGTTGAACCGTAATCATGGACAACTGTTTGGTTTCAGCATCATAGCTCTTAGCATACAGCAATGTGCCTAGTTCGTCACCATTCATCGTTTTTAACACAATATGATTTTGTGTTTGAGGTGATGCATTTTTCATAATTTGTTCGCGCACAATCGTTTGATACATATGATTTGTACGAGGTACAACAAATTCATTAAATGCTACTGCCCCAATGGAAATGATGAGGGCAATAATATATACAGGCATGGCCAAGCGTAAAAAGCTTAGACCACCAGCACGCATAACAACGATTTCACTAGTACTACTCAAACGACTAAAAGTCATAAGAGAAGCCAATAGTACTGACATTGGGAATGTTAAAATAACAATACTTGGTAAAGCCAAGACAAATGCTTGCATAACAAGCAACAATGGTGCTCCATATTCAGTAATATATTGAGCAATCCTAAACAATGTGCCTGTACCAATAAAAATACTAGTAAAAGCAAAAACCCCAAATAGGAATGGGCCTACAAAAGCTTTTAAAATATATTTATCTAATAATCGCATAGCCCCTCCTATAATTTAAAGTTATCCCCTAAATAATGTTCACGAGCGATTGGATCATTCGCAATTTCATCAGGGGTACCCTCTAGGAGGATTTTACCACTACTCAAAATATAAGCCTTATCTACAATCCCCAATGTCTCACGAACATTATGGTCTGTAATCAAGATACCAATACCTCGATTCTTGACGTGCAAGATAATTTGTTGAATGTCAGCAACCGCAATTGGATCGACACCTGCAAAAGGTTCATCAAGAAGGATGAAATTAGGCTCTAAGGCGAGGCAACGCGCAATTTCTACTCGACGTCGTTCACCACCAGATAATTGCATCCCCATACGGTCACGGACATGTCCAATATGAAATTCTTCAATCAATGATTCCACGATAGCTTCAATCTCATCAGGCTTTTTTGCCGTAGTCTGTAGCATGGCACGAATATTGTCCTCTACAGACATGGAACGAAAGATTGATGCCTCTTGCGGTAAGTATCCAATACCTTCAGCCGCCCGCTTATACATAGGAATATTTGTTATATCCTTGCCATCAACGGTAATGATACCAGAACTTGGTCTTTCAATGCCTACAATCATATAAAATGACGTAGTTTTACCGGCCCCATTAGGCCCTAATAGACCTACAACTTGGCCTTTATCAACGCGTAGACTTACACCATCTACCACATTGCGTCCGCTAAAGGTTTTAACTAAGTTTTTGGTTTCTATATACATATATTATCCTTATTTATTCGGAACAATGACGAGTGTACTACGTCCACCTAATGTTTCAGCAGAATCATCAGCTAAACGAATTTTCAGTTCCGGTGCATTCAGTACATTACCATTTTGAACGGCATGCGCAGAACCAGATAAGAGTACCACTCCATCATTTTGGTTTGGCGTTTGTGTATATGTAGCTCGGTCAGCAGAACCAGACACGTTTCGTTCAGGATTAGAGAAAGTAACATTACCTTGCGCTACAGCACGAACTTCCTTCATCCATCCTTCTACCTTATCACCGGTTAAGGTTGTCCCTTCAGCAATCAAACGGGCATTGCCTGTAACAAGACCGTATTCAGAGTCAGTACTATACTCAACACTGTCACCAAAGATTTGGCGATCAGCACGTTGTAAAT
>CAKQBP010000052.1 GCA_934216375.1 uncultured Veillonella sp. | reverse complement strand
GATATATAGGCAGAAAAGGAATTATCATTGTGTAACATATGGCTAGCACGGTCATACTAGCCGTAATAATCCATACATTGCGCATGCCACCGCGAGCATCATATACACTTGTACTCATAGTACCCTCCCTTCCACATAAAATCGTTTAGATAAACTAATATACACATAAATCACTTTTAATTACAGTTCCATTTAAATTACAGCCCTACTTAGATTTCAATCTATGTTACTATTCATAAAATGTTATTACATTTTAATTTCATATATAAAGAAGAGCCGCATACGAAACGCGACTCTTTCCATAAAAAATACCTAAAATATAGGTATACAATGTAGTAATCCTCAAAGATTATTCAAACTAAAGTTTTCGGACTATCAATTATTCCGTAGGAAATTTATGATCCATTACATCTTGCAAGGAAACATGTTCCATAACATGTCGGAACTCATCTTGTAAATACTGCCACAATGGAGCTGTCAAGCAGTCATTAAACATAGGACACGGTTCTACATCATCTTCTAAACAAGACACGAGAGCAATGGAGTCCTCTGCGGCATATAAAATTTCATATACATTGTATTCAGATGGATCTTTCACCAAACGATATCCACCGTATTTGCCACGTCCACTTTTAACGAGGCTCGCGGAGGATAGACGAGATACAATCCCCTCTAAGTATTTATCGGAAAATCCTTGGCGTTCTGCGATCTCACGAATCGGTACATTTTTTTCTACCCCATGTTCTGCAATATCCGCCAATATCCGTAAGGCATAACGCCCCTTTGTAGATATTTTCATAAGTTAACCTCTATATCATTCATAATATATTAATAGTATATCACAAATTCATACAAAAAATGGTGGGAAATATGATACACTATACATATATCGAAATATCTTTATTTAGGTATGATTTTAATTTCATATAGGGAGGATTTTATCTAATGTTAGATAAATTATTTCAACTCAGTGAACGTGGTACAACCGTTAAAACAGAAATTTTAGCAGGTATCACTACGTTTATCACGATGGCGTACATCCTATTCTTGGCGCCAAACATTCTTAGTCTTGCAGGTATGGATAAGGATGCGGTCCTCATTGCCACAGCCTTAGGTGGAGGTCTTGTGACGATTGCTATGGGTTTATTCGTAAACTACCCAATTGCTCTCGCTCCAGGAGTTGGCCTCTTGGCATTTTACTCCTTTACTGTAGTTCTCGGTATGGGCGTATCTTGGCAAACAGCATTAGGTGCGGTATTCATTTCAGGTCTCGTATTCCTCGTATTAACACTTACGTCGGTGCGACAAATGATTGTTGAAGGCATCCCTACCTCCATGAAAATTGCCATTACCGTTGGTATCGGTCTCTTCATTTCTATCATCGGTTTGAAGTTATCCGGCTTGATGGCCATCTCCATTAGTTTGTCTCCAAACTCCTTAGGTCAGGTTGTACAGACACATGGTAATTTAGTCCCTCCAGCATCTGAGGCACTCTTAACGCTTGGTAATTTGCACAGTGGTGAAACATTGTTAGCACTATTCAGCCTCATCTTTACAGCTTTATTGATGGCTCGCAAAATTCAAGGTTCCCTCTTGATTGGCGTTTTAGTAACAACAATCATCTCCTATGCGACAGGCCTTTCCACAATGCCTGAGAACTTCACTGTATTGGCTATTCCTGATTTCTCCAAAGCAGCATTCCTGCAATTAGATATTCCTGGTGCTCTTCACATGGGCTTAATTACGATTATCTTCTCCTTTACATTTGTAGAATTATTCGACTCTATGGGTACTTTGATTGGTACCGCTACAGAGGCGAAAATTGCAGATCCTAAATCTGGCAAATTCCCGGGGCTTGGTAAAGCCATGACCGTTGATGCTATCGGCGTTAGTGCCGGTGCATTGCTCGGTACTTCTACAATTACTGCCTTTGTTGAAAGTGCTGCAGGTGTAGGGGCTGGTGGCCGTACAGGTTTAACAGCTGTCACAACAGGCGTACTTTTCTTAATTTGCTTATTCTTGGCTCCATTGGTATCCTTGGTTCCAAATGCAGCCACATCTCCTGTTCTTATCATCGTAGGTGCCCTCATGTTAGGTGCCATTCGCAATATTGACTTCGATGATTGGACAGAAGGCTTCCCTGCATTCCTCGTTATCGTATTGATGCCGTTCACATACAGCATCGCTAACGGTATCTCTGCAGGTCTCATTGCATACCCTCTACTCAAAATCATTGCAGGCCGTGCAAAAGAAGTTAACTGGATTATGTACGTATTGGCGGTTCTCGTTATTATTCGCTACGTATTCTTCTAATTAACGTATACCCATAATGATGCTATTAGTGAAAGCTACTTTATATTCGATAGCTATAAAATCACTAATACGCTACAAACCCAAAATATATATTACTATACTAAAAGAACCTATCTCCAAAAATATTACCCTAATATCTAGGAAATAGGTTCTTTTTATTATATACTCTTTTACTAAACGCTAACGTCGTATGACATCACCGAATCGTACTATAGAGTCTTATTAGGGTTTAGTATTAACGAATCGTTTTTACACCGATTAAGTCTGTACGACTTAAATCAATATTTTTTAATGGTACTACATGATCTTTATAAAACTCTGCTTCAGATACTTTTACAGGCACTTGGAAAAACAAGAAATATGCCATGTTATCTTTGCTCCACGCAATACTGCGTACTAAGCCCTTATCTACATTACCTGTATACTGCACATCACCGGTTGGCGTAGAGTCAATCCACTGTACGTCATGGTATTCCGTTGGAACATATTCTTTAGGCCATACCGTATCCATAGAGTAGCTCATGCGAAAGACCATCGTATGATTTACCCAACGCCCGCTGCGTTCTTGATATTCTTGACCTTCCTTCCAATATACAGTTTCTAATACATCATTATCATAAAAATGTGTAGCATAGTATGTATAGCCAAGAGGCAAGTAACTTGGTACAGATACGTTATAGGACAGCTTACGAGATGCATCAATTACACCGCTAGATAAGCCGATGGATTTACTCGTAAGTATAGGCCACTCAGAATTCGTATGTGTACGCAGTGGCAAACCAATAGTTTCAAAATGAGGTCTATCTTGTTCACCATTTTGTTTAACACTTTGCGCATTACTTCGTTTAACATTTTGCTTATCATTTCGGTCACCACGTAATCGAGTATTATCAGCGGCTACGTTAGTAAGAGGCCCTACAGAGTCTACAATTTTGCTTACATAGTTTTGGTTTCTTGAGGAAGCAAAGTAGAGCATATGAACTTTATTATCTTTTTCCCAATAAGCAATTTGAACAGAATCGTTGCTAGAGCCTAAAGTATGTACAGGGATTCCATTAGGGGTAGTAAAGCTAACTGCATCATCAGCATTGTATTTTGTCTTTTCCAATATGGGCTTTACCACGGTATCGATAGCCCACCCCATGCGATACACAATATCTGTATTAGAGAAGGTTAATTTCTGACCATATTCTCCATCATGGCCCGTTTCCGTATACACGATTTCTAATACGTCATGATCTCTAGACTTTACATCGCGTACTACATAATCTTCAGGCATATAAGACGGAATTTGTAAATTATATCCAAAATAATTAGTAGTTGCCTCAATATTACGCTCTAGAATATCACCATTATCAACTTGATCATACCATCGATAGCGATTCATTAATTCTTTATTTTTTTCCACTGTATCGATGGTAACAGTATTTCCATTTTCATCCACTAAAGGAGATAACGCACTAACTGGTTGTACTCCAAAGCTACTTACCACAGCAGCTAGTATGCCCATTGCTAATAATGATTTTGTTGTTTTCAATCTCATAATCTCTTCTCTCTAAATTTAGATATTTCATAAGTATATTAGGTAATCACTTATCTATTATATTTTTTAACTCAGATCACTGACTTTCAATAGTGCTACGTAATCTTAATAAAACACGCCAGTCTTTGCTATCATAGGCACTACATGTTCCTGTTTTATTTCTTCAATAGTTTTAATCGGATAGTTACCAACTAGTTCATAACGAGAGCTATCAATACTCTTCAACGGTACCACATGCTCCTTATAGAATTCCGCATCAGCTTCTTTCACCTGTTCTAAGAAAAATAGGAAGTAAGCCATACCATCCTTCGCCCACGTAATGCTGCGAACCATATGCGTTTCAGGATTACCTGTATAATAAACCTCACCAGAATCACCTGGTTTAGACCATTCAAGATCGCCGTACTCAGATGGAACATATGGTGTGTCTCTCACAGTATCCAAGGAATATCCCATTCTATATGCCATAATACTATCTATATATTTTTTCCCATCCCGATAGATAGTCACACCTTTTTTGTAATATACAACCTCTAATACATCATTTCGATCTTGACGCGCTGTATAGAGCTGATAACCATAAGGTATATAACTAGGTGCTTTGACCTCATACGGTAATTGCTGTGCAGCCTCTACTATTCCTTTCCAATTACGGGCTCCTTCTTGTGTTTTCATAGGCCACTCTAATAAGGTCTTTCTTGGCAATGCTTTGATTACTGAATCAGGATGAACTCTAGGCATATCATTTGTAACGGTAGCTGAAACATCAACATTATCAGTAGATATAGAATCATTAACAACATCTGCCGAAACATATCCCGCAGACAGTAATCCTACGGCCATAGCAGCTAAAACGGACTTATATAGAAGCTTCTTCATGATCTCTCCTTTTATAAAAACTTGATATATACTTTACACATATAATGATATATTTTCTTATTTATATCAAAAACATGCCACCTATTCTGTTGCCCTAGCTACTTCATAAAACTTTTATCTTTCCTATTGTGAAAGTATAGTTATGAGCCATTAGCTGCTTTAATGCTAACTAGTTATACATAATAAAACATCCTACTAAACGCTATATTACAATAGAGTTCAATAGGATGTTTTGTCATTATTTATTTAATGGAGGCATAATAATATCTTGTTCAAGCTGTCTTCGTCTCTTTGCGGTATAGTCTACAACTTTAATTTGAACTACGCCCACAGAGTTTACCATGGCATCAGTAAAGGTAAATTCTCGACCAGTCTGCTGCTTCATCAACACCTGTAAACCATGAGCTTTTTCATCAATATTCGATAAATAAATGGCCTCTCCTCGTCCCATTACACTGGAATAGACTGAACTATATTTACAAGGAATATCTCCACCTGAAACGAGAGCCTCATCATTGCCGTCAATTTCAATAAATACATGAGGGTTCTCTTGAATCAAACTAAACTTCTTCCCCTCATGATGTCCATGTACATAGATGTAGAGTATATCATCTACAATTTCATAACCAAAATGTAAAGGTACTACATAAGGGTAATCACCATCCATCATGCCTAGGTGAATGATACGCGTGCTGTTTAAAATATCTTTAATTTCATCTATATTTGTAACCATACGATCTTGACGTCTCATAATAGCCTCCACAAGAATCGGAAAATTAATACACCTTACTCTTCATGTAATCTGCCAAGAAGATGTTTAAATTGAGCTTCATCACTCTTCAGCTTTCCGAAAAAGAGTTCATCAATTTGTTCAACTAATGGGACTGCATTTTGTAATATTGCACTGCCCCTTTCATTTAAAAGAACCGCTTTCGCACGTGTATCTCTAGAGTGTTCTTTTCGCTCTACAAAACCACGTTTTTCCAATAAGCTCAATATTTGAGATACCGTCATAACATCTATCCCTGAAAGTTTTGAAATCATAACTTGTGTAACTTCGTTATCATGTTGTGATAAATACGCAAGAGATGCTAAAACAACAAATTGAGGATGTGTTAAGTTCAACTCTTTTAACGCTTGTTTTATAGTAAAATGCCATTTATTGTACACCCTCATGAACAATAATCCTGTTGATTTTTCTGAATTGTCTTTATATTTTGATGTAAACAAACAGCAATCACCTTATCTTTCTAAACAATTTTTTAGAATAAATATAGATTGAGGAACATCCGAAAAAACTTGACTTAAAAATTCCAAATGTTGCTTATCTTCACTTTCTAAACTTACAGTATGTTTTACATTTACACTTCCATCATGATTATCAATTATTTGATGTCCGAAAAGTATAGCTCCAAATGGAGTTTCAGTCTTATCCCAAAACTCTTCAAAAGGTTTTACAAGAGTAAGCTGATATTCCATAGGTGGCATGCCTTCAAGTTCCATTGTACCACATGAACCGGTCTCAAATTTACCGTTTAATGTAATATTTTTTAGATCCTCTTCCCAGTCATACCATTTTTCGATATTCGCATAATACGTCCACACAGCTTCTTTTGCCGCTTTTATTTTCAAACTAAAACTAAATTCCAGTTTATATCCTCCTTTTATTATAAGTGTACTTATTATAAATTATTTTATATTATTCGTCAACAAACTTCATAAATAAGAATATTCTTTGCTCTTATCAATATAAAGGTATACTCTCATCAGAAAATCATTACGTCTTTTGTCTACTGTAAAAATACATTTGACTTTTTAGAATAGATACTGTATTATAAAAAAATAGTTTTATAGATTCTATAGATTATGAAAGTTATGGTAATCCATGGCTTTTTATATTTATAGATAGTTTGTAGAAAAGAGGTCTTTATTATGTCTGATACTCATCAGTTAAAACGGGGTCTTAAGAACAGACATGTACAGTTGCTCGCTATCGGCGGTGCTATTGGTACAGGTTTATTCTTGGGCTCCGGCCGCGCCATTCACTTGGCGGGTCCATCCATTATATTCGCCTACCTAATAACAGGTGTTATTTGTTTCTTTATTATGAGAGCACTAGGCGAATTACTGTTATCTAACCTAAACCACCACTCTTTTATCGACTTTGTAGAAGATTACTTAGGGGATCGAGCAGCATTTATCACGGGATGGACATACTGGTTCTGCTGGCTTTCACTAGCCATGGCAGACTTAACGGCCGTAGGCCTCTACATGCAGTACTGGATACCGTGGCTACCCCAATGGATACCTGCCTTACTTGTTTTGATCGTCTTGTTGTTAATGAACTTGACAGCTGTAAAACATTTTGGCGAAATGGAATTCTGGTTTGCCTTGATTAAGGTAATCGCTATCATCTCTCTTATCCTCCTCGGTATCATCATGATTGTTACAGGTTTTACTACAGATGCTGGCGTCGCCGCCTTTAGTAATATGTGGAACTATGGAGGATGGTTCCCGAATGGAACGATGGGCTTTATTCTATCATTCCAAATGGTTGTATTTGCTTTCACAGGTATCGAACTCGTAGGGTTGACAGCTGGCGAAACGGAAAATCCTGAAAAGGTTATTCCAATGGCCATAAATAATATTCCATTGCGTATTATTTTATTCTATGTGGGCTCTTTAGCCATCATCATGAGTATTTACCCTTGGACTGCCGTTAACCCTGCTGCAAGCCCATTTGTAGCGGTATTTACCGCCGTTGGTATTACAGCCGCTGCAGGTATCGTAAACTTCGTGGTTCTTACTTCTGCAGCATCCGCTACAAACTCCGGTATCTTCAGTACAGGTCGTATGATTTATGCCTTGGCAAAACGCGGCCACGCCCCGAGTTCGATGCGCCGCTTGACGCACAGCAGTGTGCCATACCAAGCAACGATTTTCTCAGCAGCCGTATTACTGATTACTGTTGTACTCAACTACGTAATGCCTGAAGCAGTATTCGTTATGATTACATCAATCTCCACGTTCTGCTTTATCTTTATTTGGGCCATGATGGTTATTTGCCATCTCAAATATCGCAAAAAAAATCCTGATGTAGTGGCACAGTCTAAATTTAAAATGCCTCTATACCCTGTAATGAACTACGTCATCCTCGCTTTCTTCGTTTTCGTTTTAGCTATTCTAGCCTTAAACGAAGATACGCGAATTGCCCTCTTGTTCACACCAATTTGGTTTATCATTCTTTGGGCCTTCTACTCCATGCTTAACACGGACGATGAAGATGCCCTTGGGGAAGAACTCATCGAAATGGCTGGGGTAAAAGAAATTTACAAAAAACCTAAGAAAGACGATTCCGATGATTACGTAATCTAACAAAAGGGGCTGTAACAAAACAGCCCCTTAACACTAGAAAAGCTGTTAGTTGATTTTATATGATCAACTAACAGCTTT
>CAKQBP010000051.1 GCA_934216375.1 uncultured Veillonella sp. | reverse complement strand
GCTATTTAGGGTATAACAACATAACATAGAAAATCCTACGGGTCATGAGTGACTTGATACTCACGTAGCCTTTGTTACAGTGTGGTCACTTTTTAAACGATTCGTAGGATTTTTTTATATAATTATTCAAAATTCACATATTTTTACTGTATAACTTTATTATAATAATTTAGTACGAAAAAATTATTTTATTATGAGGAAAAGATGAATCATTTAGTGTATAATATAAAAATATACTGTACGGATCAAGAGGGGACTTATGGGTGTTGCATTGGGAGAGCAACATAGAAAGCCCATAATATTCATAATATTGCGTAAGCATTAAGGAGCTTTTAGGAGAGATGAACCAGTTTTTTCGGCGGGTCCTGAGTGGCCTTGCCTTACTAGTTGCTGTCGTTGGTACAACTGGATGCCAACATGAGAGTCAGGCAGAACAAGAAACGGTACGAACCGTATCGTACCGTGCCGTCATGGAGTCCAACAAACCCGTGTCTGAAAAGGTGGACACTTGGATTGCGGCCATGTCTCAAGAGGATAAGGTGGGGCAGCTGATGATGATCAGCCTTCATGGCAGTACGATAGGACAATCCCAAAAGGATGTGATCCGAAAATACCGTGTCAGTGGCGTTATGCTAACGAATGAAAATCTTATTAATAAGAACCAAGTGAAAACTTTCACCAGCGATATTATGCAAACGGCGATAACCTCTAGCATGGTGACACCCTATATCGGGGTACATCGTGATCGCATTTTGCATGGGAATGAAAGTTTCTTGCGGTTGCCGAAGCCCAATCGGTGGGGGCAATTGCCTATGGATCGTATCATCAACTTGGCCACGCGATCTGCTATTGAAATGCGGGATATGGGTTTTAACCTAGTTATTGGGCCTAATGCTAATCTTGGTGTACCTAATATGTCCTATACATCCGATCCCACGTGGGCAGGCCATATAAACCTTGCCATGGTGGAGCGTTACCAAATTAATCATATGTGGTTCGCTTATAACTACTTTCCGGCGGTGACCTTAGGGGATGCGTCCTTTGGATCTGCTAATGAGGCGAAAGCGTATCTCAGCAATAATGATGTAGCCGTCTTTAAACGTCTCATTGCACAGACGACGGCGAATAGCTATATGCTCGTGATGAGCCATATTCAAATTCCCGCTATCGATAACGAGAATTTGGCGAGCTCCTCTAAGGCGATTATTGATGGTTGGCTTCGCAAGGAGCTTGGCTATAAAGGTATCGTTATGACAGACCGTATCGATGTGGGTGCGTTGCAATCCAATCAAAAGATAGGCGATTACGCTGTGGCCTCTATTTTGGCGGGCAGTGATCTCATTCTTGTTGATGCGGATACGATTCATATCGATGAAGTCCATCGTGCGCTGACCCAGGCGGTGGCGGATGGAACGATTACGACCGAGCGCCTCAACGAATCAGTTAAGCGCATTTTATTGATGAAAATGCAAACTCAAATTGATCCATAAAATATGTAGATATATCAGATTATGTAATCAGAAATTTACGAATTGGATATTTACTATTAAGAAGCTTAGTATAAGAACATTCAGTAACAATTTAATATACTTTATATGCAAATGACGTGCTATACCTTTTGGTAAGCACGTCATTTTTAAAATATATAGATTAAAATATATGGCTTATCATATATAACTTATATAACTATGTCTTATATGATATGTTGATATCAAACGTATATGAGAATAAAGTAATCATAAGGCCTTTTATGATAGTAAGGCAATACGTATCACATGAAAGCTCTGATTTGATAGGTAAAAAAATTAACATAAAAAAAAGCTATGTTAATGATATGAAAAAAATTTTAATAATGATTTAAAATTATGATATAATAATTTTCGTAAATAGTTGGAGGTGAGTATATGAATTTTGTGGGACGTGCTGAGATTATAGAGAGTATCCAGTCCCGTATTGCATTGGGCCAAATGAGTTTATGTGTTGTATATGGTCCTCATCGCAGTGGTAAATCCTATGTGGCTTCGCAGCTTGTACGCCGTCATAAGGCGATATACTTGGCGGGGCGTATGGCCAATGAATCCGTCCATGTGGCTGATATAAATAGAGCTCTTGAGGCACGTTTTGTTCCTGCTAATGCTCAAGATACATTCGAGCCTGTAGAGAGTTTGCAGCAGGCCTTTGTGAGGCTTTTTGAAAGCAGTGTGAAAACACCTCAGACTGTGGTGATTGACGATTATCCATCTTTAGTGGAAGCAGTTCCTCAGTTTCCCATTCACTTGCGTGATTTATTAGATACCTATAAAGATACGAGTCGTTTGAACATCATTTTGATGGCTAATGGTTTGGAACAGCTCGATGGGCGCATCATTGGCGATCGTAGCCTCATTGCTCCTTTCGTGTCCGAATATCTCGAGGTGAAACCATTTTCCTTGGTTGATATGAAATCCTTGGGCCTTCACTATGCAAAGGACGATTTGCGCACCGTCTTTGCCGTAACCGGTGGGTTACCTGCCTATGTGCAATACTTTGATAATGGTGAAAGCATCGATACGAATATTATTAACTTGTTCTTCTCAGTAACGGGAGCTCTCTTTGAAGAAACACAATATATTTTGCATCGAGATATGAAAAATATAACTGGTGCTAATGCTATTTTAACGGGCCTTGCTAGCTTGGAAAGACCGTACTATGTAGAGCTTTTACAAGAAAGCCAAATTAAAAGTGGCACGTTTACATCTCGTTTGAACGATCTTATGTCGATGGGGCTTGTGGGTCGCATTCAGGCAAGTAGTCGTGGGAACGCGAAGTATGCGGATTACCATTTCACGAACAGTATGTTCCATTTCTGGTACCGCTATGTATATAAATACTGGGGCGATATCGTGCGCGGTTATGGCGCTGATGTATATTATAATCATGTAAAACCGCAGCTAAACGACTTTGTTCAAGCCGCGTGTATTGCGATTTAATCAGACAATTTCAGATTGAATACTATTACCCAATGATAGTATATATTTCCTCTAAAAAATGACACCACATTGTGTATGTGGTGTCATTTTTAGTAATAATATATTTTCAGCAATTACCCTTTGAATCTCATACTTATGGTGTACCATGGATGAAAATTAAGGCTTAAATATAACAGAATATAGGAAAATTCCGAGAAATTGCTGATTTGTCAAAAAACGCTTTCCGCGGTATTGTGTACATAAGCGCTATGCCATGGCAGGAAAGGGGATTTATGTTATATACCAACGAAGAACCTTTAGTACAAAGAACATGTATTAAAACTGCAAACTTGCAACATGACAACTATCAGTCAGAAAAATTAGAAACACAGGCATTACCATCTCATTCTTTATTATCGAAAGCTGCTGAGTCTAGCCGAAGTATTCCAGAGAAACTGAAATTACAGACCCTCGTCTGTGGTCATCAGGTCTTATCGTCCTTATCGGATAAAAGTCTCGTATCCATCTGTCAAAAGCCAAATATGAGGATTCAGACGGTAGGGTATCAACCGTGGTCCGTTGATGAGCTTCGTCATGATGCGGCACAAATTGAGCTCTGTCGCAGGTATCGACCGCTCATCTTGCACTATACGAATCGTATGGGAAACCGTGAATTCCGCGAGGACGTAGAGAGCTATCTTTGGGCCATCCTCATAGAATCGATTTATAGCTTCGATTTGGAAGGTCCTGTACCATTCGCAGGCTTTGTGAAAGCTGGCATCATGTATGGTTATATGCGGTACTGGAAACGTGAGCGATTGCGTTATCGCCGTGAAATACACATCCCAGATCGCACCACCGATGATGGAGAAGTCGCCTTTGGTATGGATATCTTCGCATCTGGCGAGAATGTAGCGGATATGGTGATGAGTGCCGATGAAGAGCATAGGCTTCGAGCACGCCTCGTATGGGCCTTAGGTAGATTGTCTTCTGACCAACGAGACCTACTGCGCCGTGTCTACGGTGAGTGCCAAAGCTTAGTATCGGTTAGTGAAGAACTGAACTGCAGCCGCCAAGCCATTCAACGGCGTCACGAACGAGCTATTCGGAAGCTGCGTAGATATTTGAGTACGGACTTTGAAGACTTGCATATACATTAGTTATTATAATTTAATTTATTATTTATATCCTATATATTGCATATTTCTTTTAATCTCAATTAACGAATATACATAAAATATGCAATTCTCAATTTAAATGAGAAAATAATGACACATCAAGGTATATATAACTTTTACAAGATCATAAAGTCTTTAATTATACGTAAATTTCTATAGTTTTGTATATATATTTACAAATTATACAGGCTGATATACAATAAGGTCAGCAGCAGATTAAAGCATGCTAATCTGCTTTCACAGAACACGTGTTCATTGTATTGTTGAAAGGAATGTTCCTGATCAGATTGGAGAGGATTCCATGGCAATAGATGATAAACCAACAGATTTGATGGCCGCTCGGCTATCTAAGGGAGAAGATTTGGATTTGATCTACACGAATCCAAAGAATCACATTGTTTGTTTTATTCCTACCTATCAACCTAGTGGTGGGGACAGTACGAAGTGTTATTTTGTGGATGGACGCGAAGAAATGGTCCATCTGCCAATGCGAACGATTACGCGAGAGCTGGCGATGCAGGAAGGGCTGAGGCCCAATTACATCATGACTAGCGATGGTCGACGCAGCAGCTATACTGCGCCTAAGACCTATGGTCCGCATCTAACCTTTGCGCATATTAAATGTCGCCGCCCTATCGGCAAGGACGTGGTGTATGGCCTCTTTAACGTGGCTATACCCTATGAATACATCGTTACGGAAGGTCCGGAACCGGATACGAGCTATATTCATGTGGCGGACTTTGCACCGATCTTGGTGTACCAATCCCCGCGTCATGTCAAACACAAACTGAATGAAGCGATGCTAGAACACTGCAACTACGTGCGAAAAATGCTAGCCCGCATCAAACTCAGCCAAAACCCTCAAGTCGTGGCCGAACTATTTATCGCCTGGAGAGACCTAACGAGATAATTCGTTGGATGGTGAAAGTAGAAATAGGCGAGTGGAGAGAAATCTGAAAAAGGAGGATAGGCGTATAAGAAAATAAATAGAACTGCGGGAGCAGATGAATTATTGAAAATAAGTTACATATGGCACCTCAATAGAGCTACCTTATATAAGGTGGCTCTATTTTCATATGTTTTTCATTAATGCTAGTGATGTGCTATAATAGAGCTAGATTTAACTCTCAGAAAATTAAATCTGCGCCGTTGTGATAGTGGCGCGGTTTAACGGCATTATTTTAGCTCGCTAAAGTGCCTTTTAGGGTAGATTTACAATCTCCGCCGTTTTTGGCATTTTAAAACCAGTAAATATCTGTTGTTTCAAAGACAGGGTTAAATTAAATAATCCCCTGATGGGGACGGAAACGCAATTAATCCCATCATCAGCAATGATAACCAGTGGAGTATCTTGTTAAATTAAATAATCCCCTGATGGGGACGGAAACCTGCAGCTAAGCTTAAATGCATTCCTGCGTCAATCCATGTCATGGTTAAATTAAATAATCCCCTGGTGGGAACGGTAACTTCGGGTTAACGATATGTTATACTTTAAATAGATGTTTTTCGTTAAATTAAATGATCCTCATTAGGGGACGGAAACCAGTTAAAACCCTGTTTACGTTCCATAGCTTCACCAATATCGTTAAATTAAATAATCCCCTGGTGGGGACGGAAATTCTGGAACCCGCAACATTTCAATGTTGATGGTAATTTTAGCTGTTAAATTAAATGATCCCCTGATGGGGACGGAAACGAACCTTTACCTGCGAAGTTACCGTATTTCAAACCATTGATTGTTAAATTAAATGATCCCCATTAGGGGACGGAAACTGCTTTCCGGTACAAGTGTAGGCTTGCCTTCCGGTTTATCGATAGTTAAATTAAATAATCCCCTAATGGGGACGGTAATTTCGGGTTAACGATATGTTATACTTTAAATAGATGTTTTTCGTTAAATTAAATGATCCTCATTAGGGGACGGAAACCCATTTTTTGCTAACAAATCCATTAGCATTTTATTTTGTGCGTTAAATTAAATGATCCCCATTAGGGGTCGGAAACTTAGCTAGTGTGCTAATAGGAACATACTTTGGTTGAACACTTTGTTAAATTAAATGATTCCCATTAGGGGACGGACACTGGTGATTTTCTAAGTCTATATCATTCCATGTTATTCCGTAGAGTTAAATTAAATAATCCCCTGATGGGGACGGAAACAGTAATTCTAATTTTGTGAGTTTCATGTTCTTCTCCTATACAAGTTAAATTAAATGATCCCCATTAGGGGACGGAAACTTGACATACATGCCGGAGTATACTTGCGTAGGATTTGTAAGAGTTAAATTAAATAATCCCCATTAGGGGACGGAAACTGCTTTCCGGTACAAGTGTAGGCTTGCCTTCCGGTTTATCGATAGTTAAATTAAATAATCCCCTAATGGGGACGGAAACTCTCTTGGATGTGATCCAGCGTGAATGTTAATTCTATGACAATGCTATAAAATTAAATATCCCTAGCAGGGGATGGAAACCATCTCAATGTTCCATATATAATCCCTTTAGCTTGTCTGATAAATTAAATAATCCCCTTACGGGGCCGGTTCTTATGTTAAAAACTCATATAAGTACAAAAATATAGCCAGTATATTCTTATTTAGGAATATACTGGCTTTTTTGTATAATTCTGAGGGTTTTCTATTGGTTTTAATCAGAAATGAATATATAATGAAGACAATAGTTCTTTTATTTCTTAAGTAGAGTTTGGAGGCGATGTGATGGGTAAATGGGATGCACTGGTAAAGGGTGCATTGCTTCATGATATCGGCAAAGTTGTGTATCGCGCTAATCAGGGAACCGATGCACATTCTAAGCGCGGCGCTGCTTTCATAGAGCCCTATTTTTCCGATATGGGCTTAAAGCAAAGTATTACTCATTGTTTGAAGTATCATCATGGGAAAGAGCTTAGTGCGGCTCAACTAGAAAATGATGATTATGCATACATTGTGTACGAAGCGGATAATATTGCTGCTGCAGTAGATCGTCGAGATCTTGAGGAAGGTGAAAATACCTCTACACAGAAGTTTGATAAAGAGTTACCGCTCCAATCAATCTTCCGTGTATTTGGGGGTAAAACTAGTACTCAACCCTTACAGTATTATCTACGTGGTATTGATGTGTCTGACCATTTTAATTATCCTGAAAGTGATAAAACGATACGTGCATCAAGTGATAAATATAAGGCACTATATGATGTGTTAGTACATAACTTTCAGCAACAACCAATAGATAATATGTCCGTTAATGAATTGTTGAGAATTTATGAAGACACTGTGTCTTATATGCCATCTAGTACGGTAACAGATCAGGCTAATGATATTTCTTTGTATATGCATTCAAAGATAACAGCTGCGGTGGCACATAGTATGGTGCATTATTTTGAGGAGCAGGGAATTGCTGATTATAAAGAATACTGTTATCAGAATTTTAAAAAGTTTCGTAACATGCCAGCTTTTAGACTCATATCTGGCGATATTTCTGGCATCCAGAATTTTATTTATACGATTCCGTCTAAAGGTGCATTGAAATCATTGCGTGGTCGTTCATTCTATTTAGAAATTTTGATGGAACAAATTGTAGATGAGTTGTTAGATGCATTGCAGTTAACACGAGCAAACCTTATTTACAATGGTGGCGGTCATTTTTATATATTGGCTCCTAATACAACAAAAACTAGTACTGCTATTGAAACTATGGAGAAATCCATTAACGAATGGTTCCTAACAGTATTTGGTACTAAATTGTATTTAGCGCTTGGTTCCGCTACAGCAACAGCTGATGAGTTAATTCAATCGCAACGTACATTATTCCGCAAGGTGAGCCAATCTGTTGGTGAGGCTAAGTCTAAACGATATTCTGAACAGCACTTAACAGATCTATTTAATCCAAATAGTACGTATAATATGGTTCTTCATGGTGAACGGGAATGTTCCATTTGCCACACTTCAACAGTAACACTGTCTCCTTATGGTATGGGTACAGATGCAGAGGCTTGTCCTATCTGTAATGGCTTGTACCGACTAGGGGAACAGATTGTTGATAGTCGTGATACTGTCTTTGTAT
>CAKQBP010000050.1 GCA_934216375.1 uncultured Veillonella sp. | reverse complement strand
ACAAAGATGTTAAAATCTTTTTACAGGGGAGTTTTAGTTTCACAGGTGTTAGCAGTATGGTTATTGCCGCTTTATGGGCTGGAGGGACCGTTGTTACTACGAGTTCATTGCGTCCTAGTAGATGGATACAGCTCATAGAGGAATACAATGTAGACCATATATATGCATTACCAACAAAACTACGATTATTGGTACGACACTGTAAAAGTAATTTATCATCTATTAAATATATAATTGCAGGATCTCAAGTTCTAGATCGACAATTAATGGAACAGTTACAAGATATATGTCCTGATATGGAGTTTATCTTGTACTATGGCGCATCAGAGCTTAACTATATAACGTATTGTACAGGTAAGGAATGGCTAGAGCGAGAAGGTACGGTGGGGAGACCATTCCCAACCATACAGATAGCAGAGACTGATAATGTTATTTATGTGACCACAAAATATCATATTGAAGGGATTCCTAATACATATACTGTAAATGATTGTGGATATATCGATAGCGATGGTTATCTAATGTTTAATGGGAGAGCAGGCGACGTAATCAATAAAGGGGGATATAAAATTTCTATTCCAGAGATGGAATTGTATTTACAATCCTTACAAGGGGTTTCCGAGGTTGCTATAATTGATATTACTGATGAGATACGAGGGGAAGACTACGTAGTTTATATGGTGCTAGATGGTGAGGCTAGATTGAATGAAGTTATAGACTTTATTCATAATAAAAGGCCTTCTGTGGAGTGGCCAAAAGCTATAATAGAAGTTCCTATGCTACCCCTTACGGAATGCTCAAAAGTAGATAAACGAAAGCTAAAAGAGTGGTATAATAAAGGGTAAACATTTTTTGTACTACAAGGAGGCATCATGCAGATTAATAAGGCGGCGCTAGAGATTTTCGACTTTACATCCTCGTTAGCTGTATATTCTGAACATGAATTAAAGGTTGGGGATCAAGCTATACAAGATTATATAGCAAATCATGTAGTTAAGGCTTTTAAAGATCCAGGGGCTAGAACCGGAACCTTACATGATGCGAGTCCTGTAGGCAAACAATTAGTAGACTATAAAAATGGAGCGCTTAAGTTTATTGATTTATGTAAGAATTTAGGTGAAAGCTTATTTTCATACATGAAACAAGCTACGGATTCTGTTGTTATTGATACGATTATCTGTGAAGCCGTTACGGATACGCCTTATGTTTGTATTCTTCTGTGCCAAGCTCATGATGCTTTTACCCATCAACTATTCAGTGAAGATGATGGTACATTGGCTACAGAACTCGTTTCTCATAAGGCAGTATTACCTATGCCGTCACAAAAATTACGGGCCTTTGCATCTATTAATCTCAATGATTTTAGTGTTCGTGTTTTTGAACCTAAAGGTGAATTTGATGGTGAGGTATCCTATATCCTAGCAGATAAGGTCTTGCAATTAGGGACTAATCAATCCTCGCGAGATACGGTGAGAAAGGTAAAAGCTATCGTAGATAAGGTGGCTCAAGCGCACGAGTCTGATGGCGTCATTGAACTGACAACGGCTAAATCTATGATTGCTAAAAATGCAGAAGTATCAGATACCGTTGATCCTGTTCGTATTGTAGAAGAGGTATTTAAAGCGAATCCTATTCAACAAGAGGCGGCAAAGAAAGAATTAGCTGATGTGGATATGTTGCGTCCTTTGCCAGTAAATCGTGAGTTTGCCACGAAGGTTGGAGAGCATCATAAGATTAAAACAGATACAGGTATTGAGATTTCATTTCCTGTGAAATATATGAAAAATCGTGAGTTTATTGAGATAAAAACTAATGATGATGGTACTTTGCGTATTGAATTAAAAAATATTAATAAAATCGTAAATAAATAGTAATGAAAAATTATATTTGTCTATAGAAATATATTATGTAATGATTAAATTTATTTGCTATGCTAGTATATGGAGGTTATGATGAGTAAAGAGAAACATAAAAAAACAAACGCATTACGTATTTTAGATACTCATAAGATACCTTATAGTATTAGCGAATATGAGTGGTCTGAAGAGCGTGCTGCTGGCCTTCATGTAGTAGAAGCATTAAAACTCGATGAGAAACAAGTCTTTAAAACATTAGTTGGCAAAGGTGACAAAACTGGATATGTAGTATTCTGTATTCCTGTGGCTGAAGAGTTAGATATGAAACAGGCAGCACGTGTTAGTCATAATAAGTCTGTAGAGCTTGTTCATGTTAAGGATTTGTTAGGTATTACAGGTTATTTGCGCGGTGGATGTTCTCCAGTAGGCATGAAAAAAGCATTTCCTACCTATTTTGATGCTACTATGGAACTCCAAAAGTTTGTATATGTAAGCGCAGGTTTACGCGGTATGCAAATGAAGGTAAATCCAAAGGATTTGGCATCTGTTGTAAATGCTGAATTTGTTGAACTGACAATGGACCATTAAGGGGGGGGCGTATGGCAAAAAAGTTTTATGCTGTTCGTCAGGGTCGTGTACCAGGAGTTTACACTACATGGTCTGACTGTGAGAAACAAGTAAAGGGCTATGGTGGTGCTATCTACAAATCATTTTCGACAGAAGCCGAAGCACGTGCTTTTGTAGAGAATTCAGGTTTGTCTTTAAGTGATTTTATGAGCGCTAAAAAGAGTGAACTTAAATTGCCACAAGAAGTGAAGTTTAAATCTATAAATTCTAGGCCTATAGGTTCTAGTTCTAGTATTCAAGGTAAAGTATCAGCAAGTGTTGTGAAACCAGATTTTACTATTCCAAACTATATGGTTGCGTATATCGATGGTAGTTATAATAAAGAGACTAATACTGTTGGGGCAGGTGGGGTTATCTTTTTGAATGGCAAGAGGAAAACTTTTTCTTTTTCCTCTACTGATAAACGATATACATCGTTTTGGAATGTAGCTGGCGAGTTGTTGGCTGCTATGCATGTTATGAAATATGCTGTTGATAATGGAATTTCTGAATGCTCACTTTACTATGATTATATGGGCATAGAAATGTGGGCTACTAAGAGATGGAAACGTAATAATGAGCTAACCAAAGAGTATTCAGCATTTTATGATTCTATAAAAAATCATGTGCGAGTATACTTTCACAAGGTGGCTGCTCATACAGGCGATACATATAATGAAATGGCTGATGCACTAGCAAAACAAGGTGCAGGTATTTAAAGATATTAGAAGGGAGGGCGCTATGAATATATGTGTTACTGGTGGGGCCGGATTTATTGGGTCCCATTTAGTTGATAGATTAATTGAATTAGGGCACGATGTACTCGTTATAGATGATTTATCTACAGGTATGCGCTCCTTTGTACATGAAGATGCTCGATTTATTGAGATGGATGTACGAGATCCAAAATTACTATCTGTATTTGAAGAGTTTAAGCCGTCTATCGTATTTCATGAAGCGGCGCAAACAATGGTTCAATCCTCCATGGAGAACCCAAGTTATGACTGTGATGTAAATTTAATAGGACTTATTAATGTTCTCGATGCTTGTCGTAAAGTGAAAGTTGAACAATTTTTAATGCCTTCATCAGCTGCTGTATATGGTGACTTGGCAGTATTGCCATTGACTGAAGACTTGAGTGGTATGCCTTCGTCTTTTTACGGCTTGACAAAGCTTACTGCAGAAGGTTATTTGCGTATTTATCATGAAGCTTTTGGATTAAATACAGTATGCTTTAGATATGCTAATGTATATGGACCACGTCAAGGTGATGGCGGTGAAGGTGGCGTTATCAGTATTTTCAACCGCTTGATTGTCGAAGGGCAACCATTAACTGTATTTGGTGATGGTGAGCAAACTAGAGATTTCATTTATGTAGATGATGTGGTAGATGCTAATATTAAGGCTATGGAAAATGGTCAATGCACAGGTATTTATAATGTATCTACCAATATGGGAACATCTGTGAATGAGTTGATTACGCGATTCCGGGCTATTAGTGGGACAGATTTTATGGTTTATTATGAAAATGAACGTATAGGGGATATTAAACATTCGCGCTTAAGTAATGTGAAAGCTGAACGTGATTTTGGTTTTATTGCCACTACAACATTAGAAGCTGGTTTACAAAAGACATTGGAATATTTTAAAGCTCATCATAAGTAAGAAAAATAAGGTTTGGGGATATGAGTGATACGCAATTTTGGGTGACCGTAGGTATTTGGAATCTTATCGTATTTAGTCTGTATGGATATGATAAATTATGTGCCATTAATGGATATGATCGAATTTCAGAGTTTACATTATTATTTTTAGCGTTTGCCTTTGGGGGTGTTGGTGCTTTATTAGGCATGGTCCTATGGCGTCATAAGACATTAAAAATTAAATTTAAATTAGCCATTCCTTTTGCATTACTTTGGTCTGTATATGCGGTTGGATTCGGTTATGGCTTGTGGGTAAAATGATTGTATAAACTAATATTTTATTCATTCTTTTATGGTATAATAAAAGAATATTGTACATAAAATGTCAGTGAAGGAGATATTTGATGTTGCGATTACAATCAGGTTTTGAGTTAGATTATGCTAATATATATAATGAAAGTTGCATACAAGAACGTGATGTGAATAATTTTGAACGGGCTATACAAAATGTATGGCGTCATACAAATATTTTGCGTTCTACAGGCTTCGAAGAAGGTCATGTTTCTAAAGATGGTTTACCTGAACCTGTGTTGTTTTACCAACTTCCATATATTTCAGAAGATGGTATCAATACACCAGATATGTTAGAGCGGCTTTACGAATTACGTGACTACGCACGCCATAATATTGATACAGTTGTATCCGTAGGTATTGGGGGCTCCTATTTGGGGAGCAAAGTTATTTTTGATGTGCAGTGTGGAGCGTTTTGGAATAACTACAGTGCAGAGGAACGTGACGGCTATCCTAGGATGTACTTTGCAGGCTTTAATGTGGATGGTGATTACTTAGTAGGGCTAATTCGTACGTTAGAGTGTCAAGCTCAGAAAAAAGGTCCTGATTATAAGGTGATGCTCGTTATTAATTCTAAGTCTGGATCTACCATTGAACCAATGGCTAACTTCATGATTTTGGAGAAGGCTTTACAAGATCGTAATATTAACTACGAAGTGATAGCTGTTACAGATGTATCTGATGATGAACATCCTACAATTTTACGATCTATGGCGATAGAAAATAATTGGAAGACCTATAGCATTCCTTATGGTGTAGGTGGTCGTTTCTCTGTATTTACAGAAGTTGGTTTTGTAACAGCCGCTCTTGTAGGATTTGATATTGAAGGATTCTTAGCTGGTGCTGCATCTATGGATGCAGCATGTCAAGAAGAAGACATTTTTAAAAATCCAGGCCTTTTAAGTGCATTATTGAAATATATTGCATCTGAACGATATGGTCGTATTATAGAGGTGTTTATGCCTTATAGTGAAGCACTCCACTCATTATCTGATTGGTATGTACAGCTCCTATCCGAATCTCTTGGAAAAATGAGTAATACTTGTCTACCATATGGCCGTACGCCAGTTGCTGCAGTAGGTACTATGGATATGCATGCTCAAGTTCAAGAGCATCAAGAGGGGCGCCTAAATAAGGTAGTTCAATTTATTAAGGTTAAGGACTGGAAACATAATCTCATTGTTCCAGATTCCTATAGTCAATATGAATGCTTACACTCTCTATCTGATGTAGGCATTTGTGATATTTTAAACATTGCTTTAGATGCTAATAGAGAAGCCTTGTCTAGTGACAATCGTTTTAACATGACTATAACTGTACCAACATTAAACGCATTCCATTTAGGAGAAATTATGTTTATGCATTGTTGGGCCGTTTATTTTGAGTCCATTTTTGCGGGCGTTGATGCTTTTGATCAACCAGGGGTAGAGGTTTATAAGCGTCTCATCGGACCCAAATTGGCTCGAGCAAAGGAAGTACATAATTCATGAGGGGGAACTATGAATATTTTAGTAACAGGTGGTGCTGGTTATATTGGGAGTCATACTGTACGTGCTTTACAACAAGCAGGATATACACCAATTATTGTAGATAATTTATCTCGTGGGCATGTAGAATCTATTCCTGAAGGGGTAAAGTTCTACAATATGGATATTGCTGATCCTAAACTAGTAGGTATTATGAAAGAACATAACATCCTAGGTGTAATGCATTTTGCTGCTCACTCACAAGTTGGTGAATCCATGCAAAATCCAGCTATTTATTATGAAAATAATGTAGTTGGTTCTTATCACCTTATTGAGTCTGCTCGTACCGCAGGTATAAAGCATTTTGTATTTTCTAGTACGGCTGCTGTGTATGGTGAGCCAAAGGTAGTGCCTATTCGTGAGGATGCTCAACTGCAACCAACAAATGTATATGGTCGCACTAAATTGATGATAGAAGAAATGTTGTCTGATTATAGTTCTATCTATGGTTCTACATATGTTGCGTTGCGTTATTTCAATGCGGCCGGTGCGGATCCGTCTGGTATGATTGGAGAAGACCATCATCCTGAAACTCATTTGATTCCACTTGTGTTAGATGCGGCTCGCGGTAAAAGAGAGCATATAACTGTATTTGGGACTGATTATGATACAGCTGATGGCACATGTGTACGCGACTATATTCATGTCAATGATTTAGCAGCTGCTCACGTATTGGCTATGGACTACTTGCGTAAAGGCGGAGAATCTCAAGTATTTAATCTTGGTAGTGGTAATGGATTCTCTGTAAAGGAAATCATCGAGACTGCAAAAGAGGTTACGGGTATCGATATTCCTGTTCAATATGGTGATCGCCGTGCTGGTGATCCAGGAACATTAATTGCTTCCTCTGAAAAAATCAAAAATTTACTTGGTTGGGATCCTAAATTTAGTAATGTTGCTGATGTTATCAAAGATGCATGGCATTGGCATACATCTCATCCAGATGGATTTAATAGTAACTAAAGAACAAATTGTTTTGATTTGTCAATATAATGAATGACTCTATTAGTCACCTTGGTGACTGGTAGAGTCATTTTTTTGTAGGATTTTAAAAGAGCCTCCTAGAATATGTCAGCAGGAGGTGGATTATGAACTTACAAGACTATATAGAACGTATGAAAATGTGGATTGATAAGCAGCATTTTATTATGCGCCACTATAAGTTTGCACTTGGTATTTTCTTTATCATTACGGTTGCCCTTTTAGGCATTGGTATTTTTTATCCACATGAGGAGGAAAATGTTCATATTAGTTTAGATCAATCTAATGGTAGAGATGCTAATCAAATTGAACGAGGCTCAGAAAAATTATCAAACGAAACAACACATGATAATAGAAATGGGAAAGGAAAGAACTATTTTAAAGATGAAAGTGATATAAAAAATGTAAAGGATAGAGAGGTAAAAAGCGATGTTCATGGACGATTATTATATGATATTACCGGTGTTGAGCGAGCAAATCCTTGGCGAGAGGTTTTTAAAGATATTCCTATAGATGATTTACTTGGTCAGAATAAGATAACTAAAGATAGTAATGGCAATTTCGTTGATATAAATAATGATTTACATGAGTCAGATGATTCAATGAAGACTTTTGAGAAAAAGGTAGATGAAAGTCGTAGAAATGAAAAATATCAACAAATAAGAAATAATAAAAAGCATAGTGGTAATTATATTGAATTAAAAGCTAAAGATATTAGTGCTAGACGAGTTGAATCTAGTATACAACCTTCTATAAGTAATCCTACCAAACAACATCCCATAGAGCTTATAGGTATTATTGAGGGACAACAGAATATTGCTATTTTACGAAAAGGTACAGAGGAACAAATGGTTAGTATAGGAAGTGTGTGGAAAGAAATATCAGTATCTAAGATAACTGCAAGTGGTGTAGAAATTATTGAAGGAGGTTCATCACGGTGGCTAAGAATCGAGTAAGCTTTATAGGTCTAAAATGTATAGATAAGATTATAGTGACAGTTATATTGCAAATAAGCTTATGGATGGTCGTAATGCTTGTAACTCCCTTCATGGTATTTGCTAATGGTACTGATAGGATAACTACTAGTAGTTCTGAAAATATTGTAAATAGTGGTGAAGTAGCTAAAAATGAAAAAAATATTGAGAACAAACTCATAACGATTTCTGTACGCAATGCATCCTTAAAGGAAACCGTTTTAGGAATTTGTCGTAGTTACGGTATATCTGTTATTGGTGTAGAGTCGTTAAAAGGGACTGTTACGGCCACTGTAATGGGAGAATCCCCAGAAGGGATTATTAATGAATTAGGTAAGTTATATCATTTCTCCGTATTGAAGGCGCATAACACACTTCTTATTGATTCTGATGATGAAACACTTGAAAAAAGAGAACTATATGTTAT
>CAKQBP010000049.1 GCA_934216375.1 uncultured Veillonella sp. | reverse complement strand
CCATAAGAGCCATAATTCGTTCAAGGCCAGGTTTAATACCAAATGAAGATGCCTGCTCCAAATAGGCTAAGGCCTCCTGATATGTCATATAAACCTCCTATTATAAGGTTTCAAGGAACGCTTCACGTTCCAATAACGCTTGTTGTTTTTGTTTATATTCTTCTAACTTTTCTTTTTCTTTTGCTACTACAGCTTCAGGAGCTTTTGCTAAGAAGCCTTGGTTAGACAATTTACCTTCCAAACGAGAAATTTCTTTTTCCATTTGGATTTTTTCCTTTGCAATACGCTCTCTTTCTTTTTCACCGTCAATCAAGTCTTTAAGTAAGAGATATACTTCCATACCATTGACAACGGTTACAGCCGCATTTTCTGGTTTTGGATCATCGGTACCAAGAATTGTTACTTTCTCAGCCCAAGCCAATGTTACGAAGTAGTCACTATGTTCTGCTACAGTTTTAGCTAATGCTTCATCTGTTGGCGCTACGATAACCTCAGCTTTTTTACCTAAAGGCACATTCATTTCAGCACGCATGTTACGAATACCTTTGATAGCATCCATCATAACTTCCATTTGACGTGCTGCCCCTTCAAGATTATCGAATTTCAATGCTTCAGGCCATTTAGTAACAACGATGCTATCCCCTTCGTGTGGCAAATGTTGCCAAATATGTTCAGTTACGAACGGCATGAATGGATGTAATAATTCGAGCATGTGACGTAAGATCGTTACAAGTAAATATTGAACTGTACGACGATCACGTTCGTCGCTTTCACTATACAAGCGAGGTTTCGCTAATTCAATGTACCAATCGCAGTACGTATTCCAAATGAAATCATATACGGAACTTGCCGCTTCACCAAGTTCGAATTTATCGAGATTAGATGTTACGCTTTGTACTGTTTCATTGTATTTTTGAACAATCCATTGGTCTGCTAATGTCAAATCATCTGCTGTTGGAACGAAACTTTCATCATAATTTGTAAGGTTCATCAATACAAATTTTGATGCATTCCAAATCTTATTGGCAAAGTTACGGTTAGCCTCAACACGTTCCATATAGAAACGCATATCGTTACCAGGTGTGTTGCCAGTTACAAGAGTAAAGCGCAATGCATCAGCACCATATTGGTCGATAACTTCAAGCGGATTAATACCATTGCCCAAAGATTTACTCATTTTACGGCCCTGGCTATCGCGAACAAGACCATGAATAAATACATGTTTAAATGGAATTTCATGTTCAAACTCAAGAGCCATAAAGATCATACGAGCAACCCAGAAGAAGATGATATCGTAACCAGTTACAAGCACACTTGTTGGATACCATTGTTTAAGTTCTGGAGTTTGCTTAGGCCAACCCATTGTAGCAAATGGCCATAAACCAGAGCTAAACCATGTATCAAGAACATCTGGATCTTGTGTAACATGACCGTGGCAATGAGGACATTCTGTAATATCTTCACGGCTAACGATCGTTTCACCACAGTCATCACAATACCATGCAGGAATACGATGGCCCCACCACAATTGACGAGAAATAGTCCAATCACGGATATTTTCAAGCCAATTCACGTATGTTTTTGTAAAACGTTCAGGAACGAACTCTACTTCGTGGTCTTTAACAACCTTAAGAGCTGGCTCTGCCAATGGTTTCATATCTACGAACCATTGTTTAGATACCATTGGTTCGATGATTGTATTACAACGGGAGCAATGACCTACTGCATGGTCATGATCATCAATTTTTTCAAGTAGGCCTAATTCTTTAAGTTCTGCTAATACTTGTTTACGCGCTTCTTCACGAGGTAAGCCATTAAATTTGCCAGCACCTTCATTCATTGTTGCATCATTGTTCATAACAACGATGGATTCCAAATTATGACGTTGGCCCATTTCAAAGTCATTAGGGTCATGAGCAGGTGTAATTTTTACACAGCCTGTACCGAAGCTAGCATCTACATAGTCATCGGCAATTACAGGAATTTCTCGATTAACAAATGGCAAGATCAATGTTTTACCAATGAGATCTTTATAACGATCATCATCAGGATTTACTGCTACTGCTACGTCACCAAACATTGTTTCTGGACGAGTTGTAGCAACAACAACAAAACGATTATCTTCACCTTTTACAGGATATTTAATATGCCATAAATGGCCATGTTCGTCTTCATGCTCAACTTCAACATCAGATAACGCAGTGGCACAACGAGGACACCAGTTGATGATGCGTTCACCGCGATAGATCAAACCTTTTTCATAAAGACTTACAAATACTTCGCGCACTGCATGGTAATACCCTTCATCCAAAGTAAATCGCTCACGGTTCCAATCACAGGATGCGCCAAGGCTACGGATTTGTTTTACAATAGTATCACCATATTCTTTTTTCCATTCCCACACGCGCTCTACGAATTTTTCACGGCCCAAATCATAGCGAGATTTTCCTTCTTCTTTAGCAAGCATCTCTTCTACTTTGATTTGTGTAGCAATACCAGCGTGGTCTGTACCTGGCATCCACAATACATTGTAGCCTTGCATGCGTTTGAAACGGATGAGGATGTCTTGTAATGTGTTATCAAGGGCATGCCCCATATGCAACATACCAGTTACATTAGGAGGTGGTAATACGATACTAAATGGCTCTTTATTCGTGTCTACTTCTTCGTGAAAGTATCCTTGATTTTCCCAATAAGAATACCATTTGCCTTCTATTTCACCAGGATTATATGTGGTTAAATTTTCGTAGGTTTTCATCGTTCCTCCTAAAAGACTCCTTAGCGCTTCATAATTTTAGCCAATACAAATAGGCTTGTTTCATATAGCAATATCATAGGTAATGCAATCATCGTTTGCGAGAACATATCCGGTGTAGGTGAAATGACAGCACCTATGATAAAGGATATAAGAATAAATATCTTTCGCTTCGTTTTTAAAAAGCGTGATGTAATTAAGTTGAAATATCCCAAAATAATTAAGATCAACGGCAACTCAAAGATAAATCCAAAGGGCAGTACAAAGGATAATACAAAGTCCATATACTGACCAATAGAAAACATCGGCTGTAATTCATCTGTAGCAAAGCCCATAAAGAACTTCACTGCTGCAGGCAATACGAGAAAATAAGAAAATACAATACCTATCCCGAATAGACCAATTGCTACTGGTAAGATCCAGTTAGATAGCTGCTTTTCTCGCACAGTTAGTGCAGGCTTAACAAATAGCCAAATCTGATGCAATATAATGGGAGCGGCTATGACTAAGCCACCTACAACAGACACCTTCATATATGTAAAAAATGCTTCAGTAGGTCTCATATAATAGAGCTTGCCAGCCGGTTTTAGGAGTATTTCCAATAATAAGTCTACATAATAATAAGAAATACAAGTTCCCACAATAACCGCTACAGCTATTATAATCAATCGTTTTCGCAGCTCTGAAAGATGTCCTACAAGGGACAATTCCCTTGCTTCATCCATCATCTTCTGCTCTATAGCCGTATAAACTGGTTCATCTTCCACATCCTCAGAAATGTGTTGAGTTGCCACCTTATATCGTTCTTGCTCAGACTTTTGTTCTGCTTCACGCCGTTTTTGACGAACTACACTATCAAAAGAAGGTTTTTGCATGGGATATTCGAAATCCGATTTTGGTTCGAATGGTTCCATATTATACCTTTCTATCAGCCAGATTTTCTACAGCCATCACAAGAAATTTCTTCCCTGGGAAATCACGCACTGCAGCGAGTGCCGCTAGAGCATCTTTACAATATTTATCAGCTACAGCTAATGTATTATCAATTCCACCTTGAGCAATAACATAATCAATAATGTCTTGCTCATTACCACCATTATTTAAGCCTTTAATCTCTTCAAGCAATTTATCTTTATTACCATCGTTAACGATGCTTAATAACGGATACGTCAATAGTCCCTCTCGAAGATCATTCCCTACAGGCTTTCCCGTTGTTTCCGCTGTTTCACGATAATCCATAATATCGTCTGTAATTTGGAATGCCATGCCTAATGCATGACCATATTTTTTCAACTCTATGATTTCATCCTCTTGCCAATCTCCTAAGAGACCACCAAGCTCCATACAGCCTTCCATGAAGTCTGCTGTTTTCTTTTGCGTCTTTGTCATATAACGCTCTATGCCTTGATCGATGCGATATACATCTTCCATTTGCATGAACTCACCTTCTACGAGGCATGTAATAATATGAGAGAATACTTGAAGATACTTCATATTCGTCATTTCAGATACGATTTTAAATGCTTTAGCAAATAAATAATCACCACTAAGGATAGCTACCTTATTGCCTTTATGCATGTGAATTGTATCCTCCACACGGCGAATTTCAGCGTGATCTAAAACATCGTCATGGATAAGTGTTGCTAAATGAAGCATTTCAACAGCCTCAGCAATTTTAATGCGTTGACGCTCTATAGATGTACCTGCATTAGCAATCAATAGACACAATTGAGCGCGCAAACGCTTACCACCTGCTGCTGATAACGGTCGAATCAGTGCATTGAAGTCCTCTGCACCGGTATTAAAAGATGATGCAAGAGACTCTTCGACACGCTCTAAATCTAGAGCAATGCGTTCCATAATCTCTAATTCGTTCGTTTGACTCATGCTTCATCTCCTACCAAAATTTTATTGATTCGTTGTTGTAAAAGCTCACGTCCAGTATGCTTTAAAGAGCTGTACAAAATCGGCGGGGTAGCCGTTGGATATAGCTCTTTAATAATAGACAAGTTTGCAGACTTTTCTTTAGCCGTCAATTTATCGGCCTTGGTCACTACAATTTGTAACGGAACACCGGCTTCGACGAGCCAATCAAAGGCCATCTTATCAATGGCCATTTCAGGATGGCGACCATCGATAAGTAAACACAACAACATCAATCGTTCAGAATGTAAAATATAATCGGCAATAAAGGAAGACCACAAATTGCGGTTTCCTTTATTTGTCTTTGCAAAACCATAACCAGGAAGGTCAACGAGAAACCAGTTATATCTGCGTTCCTCGGTTTCAGAAATATCCTCTTTTGATTCAATATCAAAGTAGTTTATCGTCTTAGTCTTACCTGGCTGACCACTAACGAGGGCTAACCCACGATAGTTACATAAAGAATTAATCAACGAAGACTTGCCCACATTAGAGCGTCCAAGGAAGGCGATTTCTACGGTATCCCCTTCAGGATATTGATCCGCCTTCACACAGGAAGTATTATATTTTGCAGCTATAATACGAGGCCCCTTTGGTTCTTTTCGTGTATATTGTGGTTTTGGGCCCATTGGTTTAGTGGATTTTTTCTTCTTTTGCATTACACAAGTGCCTTTGCTAATACTTCATCCATTGTCTTAACTGGCGTAATGATGAGGCCTTCTTTCACAATGTCAGGTAATTCTGCAATATCCTTTTCATTGCCTTTTGGAATCAATACCTCTTTTATACCATGAGACAAGGCTGCTAATAATTTTTCTTTTAAGCCGCCTATTGGTAATACGCGGCCACGCAATGTGATTTCACCAGTCATGGCAATATCAGAACGAACCTTGCGGTTAGTCAAAATAGATACCATAGCTAATGTCATTGTAATACCTGCTGAAGGACCATCTTTAGGGGTTGCCCCTTCTGGCAAGTGAACGTGAATATCAAGCTTTTTATAAAAATCTTCTTCAATCTTTAAAGCTTTTGCATTATGGCGAATATAACTCATAGCTGCTTGACCAGACTCTTGCATAACCTTGCCGAGACTACCAGTTAAAGCCAATTTGCCGGTACCATTCATAGTTGTAGCTTCACATGGTAATACTACACCACCAACAGATGTCCAAGCTAATCCATTTACATAGCCAACTTGTGCTTTCTTTTCTCGCTCTTGGTCAACAAAGATTGGTGCGCCTAAGAATTCGTGAAGATTCTTAGTAGTGACTTTTGGTGCGTCTCCGCCTTCTTCAACTACTTTGAAAGCAATCTTACGGCAAATCTTAGCAATTGTTTTCTCTAAAGTACGAACACCTGCTTCGCGAGTATATTCGGAAATTACCTTTCTTAACACAGCATCAGATAATTTAACCTTGTAGTCTTCAAGGCCATTTTTCTTAATTTGCTTAGGTGTTAAGTAACGCTTAGCAATTTCTAGTTTTTCTTCTTCCATATAGCTGGACAACTCAATAATTTCCATACGATCTAACAATGGACCAGGAATATTAGATGCTACATTAGCCGTAGTAATCCAGAAAACTTCAGAGAAGTCGAACGGTACTTCGATAAAGTGATCACTAAATGTGCTATTTTGTTCTGGATCCAATACTTCTAATAACGCTGAAGATGGATCACCTTTATAATCAGATGCTAATTTATCAATTTCATCCAATAAAAATACAGGATTCTTAGTACCTACATTTTTTAACCCCTGAATCATACGACCAGGTAAAGCACCAATATAAGTACGTCGATGTCCACGAATTTCAGCTTCATCACGAACACCACCTAAGGATGCACGGATAAACTTACGATTCATTGCTTTAGCAATAGAGGTAGCCAAAGAGGTTTTACCAACGCCTGGTGGGCCTACTAAACAAAGAATAGAGCCACTATTTTTACCGGTTAATTTACGAACCGCTAAAAATTCTAAAATGCGTTTCTTAACCTTTTCAAGGCCATAATGATCGGCCTCGAGCATAGCATGAGCGCCCTTGATATCTAAACGGTCTTCCGTTAATTCGTTCCACGGTAATGCCAATACCCAATCTAAGTAGTTGCGCAAAATTGTTGCTTCTGGCATCAATTGAGGCATGCGGCTGTAACGAGAAATTTCTTTATCAATACGCGTATGTACGTCTTCACTTAGGTTAAGTGCTTTTAACTTAACTCGTAGTTCTTCTGCCTCCTCCTCGGGATCCCCTTTATCACCCAACTCATCGTGGATAACGCGGATTTTTTCGCGCAAGAAATATTCCTTCTGCGCTTTTTCCATAGATTGACGCACTTGATTATTGATGGAATTTTCCAAATCAGAGATTTGTAATTCCATATTTAAAATGCCTACAATCATGTTAAGACGACGAGCCACAGATAATTCTTCAAGTAACTCTTGACGTTTCAAATTATTAATAGGCAATAGAAATGCAACTTGGTCAGCTAATTCACAAGGATTGCGTAATTCCATAACGCGCGTTACACCTTCATCAGTAACTGATTTAGCTTCTTCTGCCCATTCGCCAAATTTAGCTTGAACCAAACGACGATAAGCTTCAAGCTCTACATCGTCTTCAAATTCAGACGCCACTCGTTCATAGTCTCCTATATAATAAGGGTCCATGCTAGTAATATTCATAAGACGAATACGAGTGATGCCCTCTACAAGAACACGTACTATACCACCTGGTAAGCGCAACATTTGTTTAATTTTTACTAATGTACCCATTTGGGCTAAATCATGAACTGTTGGTGCATCTACAGCATCATCTTTTTGAGTTACGACGGCTAAAATGCGGTCCTCATTCATTGCGGCTTCCACCGCCTTAATGGATTTGTCTCGACCGATATCGAGGTGAATCACGATATTCGGGTATACTACCATGCCTCTGAGAGGTACGGTAGGGATCCCAACTTCGAGTAAATTCATACTTCCTCCAGGTATATATATTATAAAAAGAAACTCATTCCTACACAGAAATGAGTTTCTTCGAATTACGATTTCAACTGGATGTCTTGGTCTGCCTCATTTTTGAGTATAGGTTCACCTGTGCTTAATACGGATTCACGATTCACAATGCACTTAGTTACTTCCGGCATGGAAGGAACCTCAAACATTACGCGTTTCATCACCTTTTCAATGATAGCACGCAAACCACGAGCACCTGTTTTTCGCTGTAAAGCTTCATCAGCGATTTCTTCTAATGCATCTTCAGTGAAAGTTAATTCTACACCATCAAGGGATAGAATTTTTTCATATTGTTTTGTTAATGCATTTTTAGGCTTTGTCAAAATTTGAATTAACGCATCTCTGTCTAATTGATCTAATGTCACCATTACTGGCAAACGTCCAATAAACTCAGGAATCAAGCCAAATTTTAATAAATCTTCAGGTACAACATCTTTTAAGATAGCCGATACATTGCGTTCTTCTTTACGCTGTACATCTGCACCAAAGCCAAGTGTTTTCTTAGCGGTACGCTTAGTAATAACCTTATCCATACCATCAAATGCACCACCACAAATAAAGAGAATATTCGTAGTGTCAATTTGAAGCATTTCTTGATTAGGATGCTTCCTACCACCTTGTGGGGGAACAGAAGCGACAGTACCTTCTAAGATTTTAAGCAATGCTTGTTGTACGCCTTCACCAGACACATCACGTGTAATGGAAGGGTTCTCAG
>CAKQBP010000048.1 GCA_934216375.1 uncultured Veillonella sp. | reverse complement strand
GAATTGGGTCAACTGGAAATTGGTCAGCAAATTCACCGGCAATAACTTCATCAGCTGCTTGAACAATCGCTTTACCAATAGATACATTGAGACGACCTGTTTTCATATTTGCTAAAGCAGATGCCTTTTTTACCATTGCTAGAGCTTTAATAAAATCTTGGTCTAAATGTTTCCCTGTAATATGGAAGTTTTCTAAGGCACGAATCGTTTGCACACCATAATATAACTCATCCGCTACTTCTAATTCACCTAGGAAATCATGTTCTTTTCTCATAATAGATCCTCTTTCCACTATTTCATATATTAGATGATAGTTTAATGAAACGGTTTTATCTTATGCGCTCATTATAGCATGTATTTTGTATACATAAAAGTCATTTCATATATTCCGAATAAACAATATTCTATACAATATATTATTTCATAAATATTTTCTATAACTATTTCCATATTTATAAAGGCTCTGTTTTTTATCTTTGATTAGTTTAAATATTACACGCCCTATAGTACAATAATATAAACTATATAAGTAAGGAGTAACTATGATTAACAATCACATGCTGCGCATAGGTGCGCTCTTTTTATTAACCGTTTTGAGCTACGGCTTTTATAATGCCTATTTGCCAATCACTGATCCGGTGGAGTCCAACTATGTTCTCTCCGCCATCACCATGCTAAAACACAACTCATGGATATCCCCCATGATATACGATCACGTATGGTATGATAAACCACCCCTCACCTATTGGGCACTTATGATTACATACAAACTATTTGGCATATCTGACTTCACGTCTCGTATACCGAATACGCTTGTTGCGGGAGCTAGCGTGGCCCTAATGTATCATATAACTTACCGCATATCTAAAAGTACCTTTGCCGGTATACTCTGTGCGATTTTATTAATGAGTACACTACAGTTTTGGTACATATCTCATGCAGTTATAACCGATGGATTTCTATTTTTCTTCACCTTAGCTATATTTGGATATAGTTTTTTGGCATTTACCAATAATGACAAGTCAGCTATGGTGAAAGCTTACATTGCTGCGGCCTTAGCCGTGATTACCAAAGGACCTATAGGCATTATCTTACCTGGGCTGATATTACTTATTTATATATGTGCACGCTACGCCATCCATAGAAAAGATGAAAGCTATCAGCTTTTAAAGGATATAAAATTACTATTTAATCCCTTGGGACTATTAGGCTTTATAGCGATAGCTAGTCCTTGGTATATTGCTATGTATTCCATTCACGGTGAACAGTTTATTTCCGGATTCTTAGGTCTACACAATGTAGATCGAGCCCTTGTATCCGAGCATCCTAAATTTAATGTATGGTATTACTATCTATTAATTGTGCCCCTTTCACTATTACCATGGACACCTGTAATAGTCTATCATTTAAAAGATCTTAACTTGAAAGATGATTTTGATCTATTAGGTATTATATGGTTTATAGTTATAGTTCTATTCTACTCTCTAGTAGCTACAAAGTATCTAACTTATACCTTACCTGCCATTATCCCTTGTATAATATGGGCGGCTATAAAAATTTGTGAATTAATTACTGACAAAGAGACCGGTGAATTTACTCAATCATTCAAAAAGTTTAATTATGTAGTTACATTGCCACTATGTATTTACTACCTGATTTTTACATTTGCTACAGTCTTTGATAAAAGTCTTGATAGTAAACCGTTAATCATAGGGTCCTTTATTATAGTATGTATGATTTTAATCGGCCGATACTACATAACATCATTTTTTAAACTAGCAATATATGCTTTAGTTCCACTAATTACTTTATACTCGGCTATTACGATTACGGTACCACCGATATTATTTAATCAGTCTGGTTTACAGTTCAAAACGTTCATCGAAGATACATCAAAACCAATATATATATATGGCAGTTACTATACTTCTATTGTATATTACATGGACACTACACCTACCCAAGTTTTTGTAGATACGGCAGATGATTCTATATGGACCGAAGGCAAAACATTGATGCCTACAATAACTAAAGAAACATTTTTAAGTAATACATCAAATAATCGAGGTTCCTATGTTATCGTTCCTAAAAAATATGACAAGGATTTCTCTAATACATTACCGTATCCAAAGGCAAAATTAGTCAACAAAACAAAACTCGCATCAATTTATAAGCTTCAATAAAAAAGGCGTACCCATAGGGTACGCCTTTAATATGATTAGAATTATTTCAATTCTACGGATGCGCCAGCTTCTTCTAATTGAGCTTTCAAAGCTTCAGCAGCTTCAGCAGCAACGCCTTCTTTTACAGGTGCAGGAGCGCCGTCAACGATGGCTTTAGCTTCTTTTAAGCCAAGACCAGTTGCTTCACGAACAACTTTGATTACGTTGATTTTAGATGCGCCAGCATCTTTCAAGATTACGTCGAAGGAATCTTTAGCAGCGCCGCCTTCAGCACCACCAGCAGCTGCTACAGCTACAGGAGCTGCTGCAGTTACGCCAAATTCTTCTTCGATTGCTTTTACAAGATCATTAAGTTCAAGGATTGTTGCTTCTTTCAATTCAGCAACGATGTTTTCAATGTTCAATGCCATTTTAGATTTCCTCCATAAATTAGTTTATAGTGCCAGCCTCAAGCGGCCAACGAATACTTTGCAAAAAATATTATTCTGCAGGTTTTGCTTCTGCAACAGCTTTGACAGCGTATGCAACATTGCGAACAGGAGCTTGCAATACGGAAAGCAACATGGAAAGCATACCTTCGCGGTTTGGAAGATTTGCAATTGCTTTGATGCCAGCAGCGTCCATAACTTCGCCTTCAACGATACCAGCTTTTACAGTTACAACTTCTTTGTCTGTAGCTTTGATGAATTGTTCGATTACACGAGCAGGTGCAACAGCATCGTCTTTAGAAGTAGCCAACGCAGTTGGACCTTCTAAATGCTCAGCGAAACCTTCAAGATTCAATTCGTTTGCAGCGATACGAGTCAAAGTATTTTTGATTACTTTGTATTCAACACCTTCAGCCAACATTTTGCGACGAAGATCAGTTGCTTGCGCAACAGTCAAACCAGAGTAACCAATCAATACAGCACCTTTTGCTTCAGAAAGAGTTTCTTTCATTTGAGCAACGATTGCTTTTTTTGATTCAGTGACAGCCATTAGATTACCTCCTTGTAGATTTTTTTGGTGCTCTATGTACTATCTTAGCGTAAAAACGACCCCATCGCACGCGATGAGGTCGTAACTAGTCCTAGGTTGTTCTAGTGTCAGCCTCAGCGGGCGGATTTTCATCCATTATACATACCAGCCGTCTACAGCTAAGAGACATATTTAATTATTGCTCTTTGGAAACAGTGCTCAATTTGAACACATTCAAAGGTACACCAGGGCCCATTGTAGCGGACAAGGTTACAGATTTAATGTATTGACCTTTAGCTGCTACAGGTTTAGCCTTGATAATAGTATCAACGATTGTACGGTAGTTGTCAAGTAATTTTTCTTCATCGAAAGATGCTTTACCGATAGAGCAAGAGATAATACCTGCTTTATCAGTACGGTATTCGATCTTACCAGCTTTGATTTCGTTTACTGCACGAGCAACGTCTGGAGTTACTGTACCAACTTTAGGGTTTGGCATCAAGCCTTTAGGACCTAAAATTTTACCAAGACGGCCAACTTGACCCATCATGTCTGGTGTAGCAACTACTACGTCGAAGTCGCTCCAACCACCTTGGATTTTAGCTACTAACTCTTCAGAACCTACAAAATCTGCACCAGCTTCTTCAGCTGCTTTAATATTGTCGCCTTTTGCGAATACAAGAACGCGTTTAGTTTTGCCAGTACCATGAGGCAATACTACTGCACCACGAACTTGTTGATCAGCGTATTTAGGGTCGACATTCAAGTTGAAAGCAATTTCAACTGTTTCATCGAAATTTGCAGTTGCAGTTTTCTTAACCAACTCAATTGCTTCTACTGGTTCGTAGAATTTACCAGCTTCAATAAGTTTTACTGCTTCAGCGTATTTCTTACCTACTTTTGCCATTATAATATCCTCCTTATGTGGTCAAACGGGAATTCCCTCCCACCGATTTGCGCCTTATGCGCAAGTCGTACGCTTATTAGTCAACGATTTCAATGCCCATGCTGCGAGCAGTACCTTCCACCATGCGCATACCTTGTTCTACGGTATTAGCATTCAAGTCAGGCATTTTCAATTCAGCAATTTCACGAACTTTATCGCGACCTACTTTTGCTACTTTATCACGGTTAGGTACACCAGAACCTTTTGGAATACCTGCAGCTTTTTTCAACAATACTGCAGCTGGTGGAGTCTTAGTGATGAAGTCGAAGCTACGATCTTCATATACGTTAATAACTACTGGAATAATTAAGCCAGCTTGTTTAGCAGTACGTTCGTTGAATTCTTTTGTGAAAGCAACGATGTTAACACCTGCTTGACCTAGTGCAGGACCAACTGGTGGTGCTGGAGTAGCTTTAGCGGCTTCAATTTGTAGTTTTACTTGTTTAACTAATTTCTTAGCCATGGGTAATTAAACCTCCTATGCTTATACTGTGGTGGTAACGGATATACATCCTCCCACTGGCAACCAAAATCGATTGCTCTTTTTAGAGTTATATTATTATATTTATATATTAAAGAGCTTTCTCAACTTGAGAGAACTCTAACTCTACCTCGGTATCTCGATTGAACATTTCTACGCTAAGTTTCAATGTTCCTTTTTCAGGGTTAAGTTCGGTAATAACACCTAGTTTATCTTCAAAGGCACCGGACGTAATGCGAACCGTTTCACCAACTTCTACATCAACGTTAATGGTTGGTTTCTTATCCAAGCCCTGAGACTTAAGTATATGTTCTACTTCGGAATCAGAAAGTGGAACTGGTTTTGTAGCAGAGCCAACGAAACCTGTTACACCTGGCGTGTTGCGTACAACATACCAAGAACGGTCATTAACTTCCATTTCCACTAATACATACCCAGGAAATATCTTACGTTTTACTACTTTTTTAACCCCATCTTTTTCATCTATTTCGTCTTCAAGAGGCACCAAAATTCGGCTGATCACATCTTGTAGCCCCATAGATTGAACTTTAAGTTCAAGAGTGGTTTTTACTTTATTTTCGTAGCCTGAATAGGTATGAATTACATACCACTTCTTATCTGCTTCCATGTAATGGCCCCCTTATCCAACAAAGTGCAACAACGTATTAAAAAGTTGGGCAAAGAGTCCATCAAGCACAGAAATAATCAAAGCGATGAATATGGTCACTAGGAATACTACTATTGTGTAATTGATAAGCTCTTTTTTTGTTGGCCAGACTACTTTTTTTAGTTCAGCTTTCACACCGCGGAAGAATTTTCCAAATCCACCACGCTGCTGCACTGCTGAGTTAGACTTTGCCATTGTGTTTCACATCCTCAAATCAACAGGTAATGAATGATAAGAATTATTTTGTTTCACGGTGTAATGTATGTTTACCGCAGAATTTGCAATATTTCATCATTTCAATACGATCAGGATTGTTCTTTTTATTCTTGTTCGTTTGATAGTTGCGTTGTTTGCAATCTGTGCAAGCTAAAGTAATGGCATTACGCATCCGGATACACCTCGCTTTATATTTACTAAATCTGTCTCTTGTACTCGAAAACGCTCGACTACATACTAAAAAACTATATCATACGCAGCAAGCGATGTCAAGAAATTAAGCAACTCAAAAAAGCCAGGCACGTATGCCTGACATGGATAGTATAACAGACAATGGCGCCCCTTGTCTACCCAAAGAACGCCATGTCATGTTAGCTTATATGTCTATATATTATATTTACATATTTACTATTACTGCTTAGTTTATTACTGTTTCTTTGTGAAAGTTACTTTCACGATTTGCCAGAAGAAGGCCAATGCCCCCAATATCATGATGGTATCGCCTACCATGCGAAGCCAACGAAGATTTTGTAACAATGGTTGTTGCATAAAGTCTTCGCTGCGAGCGAGCCATAAGCCTTGTGTAACACTTGCCCAACTTTGAATCAAGCCAATTGGCAATAGGCTGATAAGAACCATTAACGCAAGGCCCCAATTCAATGCCCAGAAACCGAATTTCATCAACTTGTCGTTAAATTCCACTTCAGGTCGAATATAACGAGCGATGAGGAATACAAAGCCTAAACTCAAGAACCCGTATACGCCGAACAACGCCGTATGAGCATGAACAGCTGTCGTATTTAGACCTTGAATATAGAACAAGGAAACCGGCATATTAATTAAGAAGCCGAAGATACCTGCACCCACCAAGTTCCAGAAGGATACGGCAATGAAGCAGTATACAGGCCATTTTAGTCGATGCATCCAAGGAGCACTATGAAGGCGTGTATAATTTTCAAACGCTTCATATCCCAATAGTACAAGAGGCACTACTTCCAACGCGGAGAACGATGCCCCTGTGGCCACGATAGTCGATGTAACACCGGTGAAATAAAGATGATGGAATGTACCAGGGATACCGCCGATAAGGTAAATGGCACCGGACGAAATCGCTGCTATGGTACCTGCACGGTAAGATACGAGACCAAGTGTTACGAAAACAAAGGCCATCAACGTAGTAGAGAATACTTCAAAGAATCCTTCTACCCAAAGGTGAATAACCCACCAGCGCCAGTATTCCATGATTGCCAAGTGGCTGTGTTCTCCGTAGAAAAGACCTGGTCCATAGAAAATACCGACCATCACAACGGAGAAAATAAAGGCAGCAATAAGGTTTTTATCCCCTTTATTTTTGAAAGCACCAATGATGCTGCGCACCATGAGTACAAGCCAAAATAGAATGCCGATATATTCAATCCATTGCCATACGCGCCCCAACTCGATAAACTCATATCCTTGGTGACCCAAGTAGAAGTTTAGAGACGCCGGAATCTCATGAGCAACACCTAAATATGTACCTGTAAAGGAACCCACTACCAACACAACGAGTGCCCAGAACAAAATATCCACGCCCAATTTTTGGAACTTAGGATCTTTACCGCCATTAATAATCGGCGCCAAGAATAAACCGGCACTCAAGAATGCCATCGCAATCCAGAACAAGGATGCTTGAATATGCCAAGTACGAGCAATAGAATATGGGAAATACTGCGCCAATGGAATGCCATAGAAAGCCTGTCCTTCTACGGTGTAGTGCGCAATGATACCACCCATACCAAGTTGGAGTAAAAATAATGCCAAAATTGTAAATAAATATTTTCCTAAAGACCGTTGAGATGGTGTGAGATGCAATTTGGAAATTGGATCTTCCGCAGGCGGTGTTAATTCATGTTCATCTTGTTTGCGACCGAATGCCCACATCCATACGACAATACCAATACCACAAAGTAAAATAATAACACTCACAACAGACCAAGCTACGCTTTCCGGTGTTGGATTATGATCTAACAATGGCTCGTGAGGCCAATTGTTGGTGTATGTTGCATCTGTACCAGGACGTTGAGTCGATGCCATCCACGTCGTCCAGAAGAAGAATCGTGCCATATCAATACGATCTTTTAATTCTGGCAACGTATTGTCTTTCATCGCAAAATGATCGCGTGTTTCGGACAATTTAGGGTTATCACCATAAAGTTCAATAAAATATTGTCCGGTTAAATTCATCGCTGTAATACGTTCCGGTGAAAGCACAACAGTTCCATCTTCACGAACAGCACTGTTAAAGTACTCTGCTTTAACTGCTTCTTTAACAGCCGCTTTCTGCACATCACCTAACTGTTCATAAAGAACACCAAAAGCTTCTTGAGACTTGATATCAAGCATTACGGACACTTCTTTGTGCAACCAATCAGCTGTCCAGTCCGGGGCTTGATATGCGCCATGACCTAGTACGGTCCCTACAGATTGACCACCTGTAGATTGCCAAGCCGATTGACCATGTAAGATATCATCTTTAGTGAACAAAACCTGTCCATCTTGAGATACATACGCGGTTGGTACCGGTGGCGCTTGATGATATACATCAGTACCCAAATAGCCAAGAATAGAGAATCCAATAATAAGAACTGCTACTACGGCTATCCAATACTTTTTGTATTCGCCCATCACATTACCTCCTTTTCTATAAAAGCACAAAAAGAGAGCCTATGCTCTCCTCATATATAATATACACCAATTTTATAAAGAAAGTTGTATCTAAAGTTACAATATATTAAAATTTCTTCTCAATTTGTATCAATAGTATAATTATCCTTTGAATCCTTAATACAAAGTATATGTCGTACCATATAATCATCAGTATTTCAATATATTGACGAATCAATTCCATACTTTTAATCATCAATACATACAAAATAAAAGGGACCCAACGGGTCCCTTTTATTGAATCTTACATTCAGTTATATCGCCAATGTATCGACACATTGAGCATATAAGT
>CAKQBP010000047.1 GCA_934216375.1 uncultured Veillonella sp. | reverse complement strand
TATTTTGAGCAATATTAGCTTTATTAGAAGCAATATCCCCTTTATTTGTAGCAATATCGCCTGCATTTTTATCAATTGCCGTTTTATTGTCGGCAATTTTTTGTTTGTTGTCTGCAATAGCATCAGCATTTTTACCAATTTTATCTGTATTGGCTGTGATATCAGCTTTATTCGTTGCAATGTCACCAGTATTTTTATCTATTGCAGTTTTATTATCAGCTATTTTTTGCTTGTTATCAACAATAGCATCAGCATTTTTGCCAATTTTATCTGTATTATCAGCAATATTGGCTTTATTTTCTGCTACTTGATCATCAACGTGTTTCAATTGATCTTCTGTGGCAGCACGACCAGATACAGGTTGTGTTTGACCTAGAACCCATGTAGTGTTAGTCAATCCTGTTACTTGAGGTGTTTCGACCCCAGTTGTCGCTTTCACTTTTGGCGCTGTAATAGTTTGAGTAGCTGTTACCGTATCGAAAGTTACATCTTTTTTAGTGGAAATGGTAAAGTCTTTACCATTTTGAGTAATGGAAATATTATCTCCATCGATGAATTTAACAGTGTTACCACCTTCAACCTTTTCAGCAGTCTCATTATTAGCGACTACATTCCAAGCTGCTAAATCCTTAACTTGTTGCTTACCGTCAGGAGTCAAATTGCTCAAGTCTCGATCAGCTGCATTATCGATTTTGCCTTTAGTCGTATCATCGAGTTTAACTGTCACATCGTCGCCATTAGCAACAGTCGTAAGACCATTTTCACCTTTCACATTGAATTTCACATCACCTGTGCTCAACGATTTTTCATCAGTCGAACCAGAGTTACCACCTAAAGAAATCTTACGAGCGATAGCGGTAGTATTTTGAGCAATATTAGCTTTATTTGTTGCAATATCACCTACATTTTTATCAATTGCAGTTTTATTGTCAGTAATTTTTTGCTTGTTCGCAGCAATATTGTCCTTATTAGTAGCAATATCCGTTTTGTTTGTCGCAATATCGTCCGCATTTTTATCAATTGCAGTTTTATTGTCAGCTATTTTTTGCTTGTTATCTGCAATAGCATCAGCATTTTTACCAATCTTATCTGTATTATCTGCGATATTTGCTTTATTTTCTGCTACTTGATCATCAACTTTCTTCAATTGGTCTTCTGTAGCTCCACGGCCAGATACAGGTTGTGTTTGACCTGGAACCCAAGCAGTGTTAGTCAAGCCAGTTACTTGAGGTGTTTCAACCCCAGTTGTCGCTTTTACTTTTGGCGCTGTAATTGTTTGTGTAGCTGTTACTGTATCAAAAGTTACATCTTTCTTAGTAGAAACGGTGAAGTCTTTTCCATTTTGAGTGATGGAAATGTTATCACCATCGATAAACTTAACAGTGTTGCCACCTTCAACCTTTTCAGCCGTTTCATTATTAGCGACTACGTTCCATGCTGCTAAATCCTTAACCTGTTGCTTACCGTCAGGTGTCAAATTGCTCAAGTCTCGATCAGCTGCATTATCGATTTTGCCTTTAGTCGTGTCATCAAGTTTAACAGTCACATCGTCGCCATTAGCAACAGTAGTAAGACCGTTCTCACCTTTAACATTGAATTTCACATCACCTGTACTCAAGGATTTTTCATCAGTCGAACCAGAGTTACCACCTAAAGAAATCTTACGAGCGATAGCGGTAGTATTTTGAGCAATATTAGCTTTATTTGTTGCAATATCACCTACATTTTTATCAATTGCAGTTTTATTGTCAGTAATTTTTTGCTTGTTCGCAGCAATATTGTCCTTATTGGTAGCAATATCTGTTTTGTTTGTAGCAATGTCGCCAATATTTTTATCTATTGCAGTTTTATTGTCGGCTATTTTTTGTTTATTCGTCGCAATGTTGTCTTTATTAGTTGCAATGTCAGCCTTGTTTGTTGCAATATCACCTGCATTTTTAGCGATTGCAGTTTTATTTGTATCAATAGCAGTTTTGTTAGCTTCAGCTTTATCGTCAACTTTTTTCAATTGAGATACATTAACAGCATCTTTATCAGCGATACCATCTGCTACATTCGTAACTTTCAAATTCCCAGCATTAATACCTTTGTCACCATCAATTTTTACAGTTTCATTACCGCCAGCATTATTGAAAGATGCACTGTTTAATTTAGAAAGATCTTTTTTCAAGGCTACAGAGATTTTCTTATCATTTCTAGCAACCGTAACATTATCGTCACCAGAAAAATCTACTGTATTTCCTTTTTCAACGGCTACTGGTGTAGCTTCGCCATTAGCAGAAAGGTTCCAGCCGTATTTATTTTGGTTGATTGCTTGATTAATAGCATTAGCTACGTTAGCAGAATCCGCCATACCAGCAATTGCTGTAGCGCTACCATTTGCTACAGTAATATCTTGCTTTTTACCAGAAACTGTAATTTTCTTACCATTAGCTGTAGTGCTGATGTATGTATTATCACCATTTACAGCCAATTTACTATTAGCAAGGTTCACATCGCCTGTACCAGTATCACCTGTAAAAGCTAGATTAACACTCTTTAACTGTGCCACGTTTACTGCGTCTGTATCAGCAGTACCTGCAGCAACATAGTTAATTTGACGTGTTTGGTTTGTTGTACCAACAGCTACACCACCTAATTTAGATGTTAATGTAGCACCACTCAAACCAGCATATGTATCTGTACGACTAGCATTAATATTATAGCCCGCTACACCTGAAGCAATATCAGCTGTAGATTTTGAGCCAATAGCTACACCATCTACTACTTTACCACTAGCTCCATCACCAACAGCTACAGAACGGCTTGCAGATGCGTCTGTTACGACATTTGGACCAATAGCGATAGAATTAGGTGCTGTAGCACCAGTATTATCTTTATTACCAGCATCAGTTGATTTTATAGATATGTATTTATAAGTAACTTGGTCTACGAGAGCACTAAGCTGAGAACCATTAATTGCATCTGTAGAAGTTGCACTTACTTCACCAGGAGCCACATGTTTTAATTGACGTTCATAACCTGCAGAACCAAAGGATACGATGTCACCTGGTAATGTTTTATCGCCACCAGCCCAAGAAGCAACAGTGCCATTCGGCAATGTATAGCTAGATTGTTTTGTACCACCTATATCAGTATTAGAACCGCCGCCAATAGCAATAGCATTATCGCGGTTCGCTCTAGCGCCTGTGCCAATAGCAATAGCATTTGTTACATCATCATTGGCTTGACCAGTAGCGCCAGTAGCAGTTCCCGGTAAACGATCCTTTGCATTTGCACCAGTACCAATTGCAATTCCCACATTACCAGACTGACCTTTCATCCCTAATGTGATACCGGATTCGCCAGCCGTCGCCATTGTATACATTGGGGTTCTCATATCAAAGCCAGTTAAACTTTGAACAGCACTACGCAAGTCCCCAATTTGAGTCTCTCCAGCACTTGTAGTGTAAATAACTTTTACACCATCAGCTTTAACTACATCATCGCCACCAATAACAATAGAAGAGTGGCCTTTGGCTAATGTATTTCCCCCAATGGCGATTGCTTGCTCCCCAATTACTCTTGCACCTTCATTAGTCTGGTTACCGCCACCAATAGCGATCCCTTGTGGACTACTAGCATCAACACTAGCGTTAGAACCAATAACGACAGAATTTCCGCCAGCTGCAGATGCTTTATAACCAAAACCTACAGCTTTATCTCCCTTAACAGAAGCACTTTGCCCCAACCCTACTGCTGAAGCAGGTAAGCCAGCAGGCACATCATTTGACGCCATAGAGATGCTAGCATTAGTCATTGCTAATGCAGCCAAGATGGCTGCTACAACAATTTTCTTTTTGCCGCTATTATTCTTAGCGAACTCAGATACTACTACGTAACAATTTTTTGATTTGCTCCAAATCACTTTGAAAATCTTATTCATATTTTCTCCTATAAACTATATTAATGCTCCCTCTATGCTTCTTCATATGGTAAATCATATGAGAATTTCAATATTTTCAATATGTTAAGTATATCAAAACCTTTAATACACTATCAAGCATTTTCATTTATTCTTCATAATTATAAGTATCACAAAAATAGCGTAGTAATGCGTTTTATAGTGATTCATATCACATAATCATATAAAATACGGGATTATTTTATACCATACTGAAGAGATAAAATGAATATAAACTCATAATCAATTATTTAAATTTCGTTTATGAGATTATATGTACTAAAAAAACTTGTGTTTAACTAGATATTATGGACTAATTACATGTCATCACTATAGACATAATTAATTCATTAAATTTTTATAAAACTTTATGTATCCTCCCTTAATCAGTGATTAAGTTACTACACCTTTCAAAAAAAATATGCTCAGATTATTATCGATTAAGTTGAGCCTCTTATAGATCACTATTATCTTGTTATACAGCATTTAACGTATCATGTATTGCTTTTAGATTATTATGCTTCAATTTTTATCAACATTTAATCGAGTTCATCTTACATTACATAATAAAAAGCTATCTCATAGAAATGACAATCTACAAGATAGCTTTATTACTAAATTGTATAATTAAATTAGGGAACAAACTACCGTAATTTAAAAACATATAAACTTTGTTCGTGTGCTAATTGTATTCGCTTATATAAGCGTTTCATATATGTACGATATATTTCTTGTGATTCTTCTACAGAAATAATATCAAAACGAATTCCATCCCCTACTGGCAACTGGCTTAACCTAGGTAAATCTGCCGTAATCACAGTACCAATCTTTGTATAACCACCTGTAGTTTGCCGATCTGCCATGAGCACTATAGGGTTGCCATCAGAAGGAACTTGAATAGAACCAAAAACAGCTCCATCGGAAATAATATCCGCACTCTCTATATGCTCTATAACAGGACCATCTAAGCGGAAGCCCATGCGATCACATTGCACAGTCAACGTATATATTTTACTACCAAAGGTCTTAATCCCTATCTCTGTAAAATACTTTGCTTGCTCTCCTAGTACTACACGTAAAGGTTCGTGACACTCACGACCGCCGCGGTTATATAAGGCAGTATTGAATAAGTTATGACTACCATAGAAGTCGCACACATTCACGTCTTCTCTAGTAAATGCTTTGATGCCAAACTGATCGCCCGCTTGTAACGGACGCCCCTCAAAGCCACCTATTTTAGCCTTTGTATGAGTGGATACGCTACCGTTAATAGCAGGAACATCGATACCACCAGAGAAAGCAATATACATACGCACGCCACATTGGCTGAAGCCACCAGAAATAATATCCCCGTCGTGACAAATAAAAGGTATATATCGAGGCACGACTACATTGTTAATGGTTGGGTGCATGTCGGCCCCTGTAAAAGCAACAATACATGTGCCTTGAACAATTAGCGTAGGAGGTAACACAGTACATTCTAAAGCACCTAGAGGTTCCTTGTTTCCTACTAGAGCCTGTCCCAATAGATAGCTTTCACTATCCATAGGACCTGCCACAGGCATACCATATTGTTGAAAGCCAACGCGGCCAGAATCTTGAATCGTAGTGTACATCCCTGGTGCATCTACGCGGATTAAAGCAGCCTTAAACTCATTTATACCCACGTAACTCACCTACCTCTACTTTATACATAGACGGAATATATTCCATACCCAAGGATTTAATCCTATGGAATTCGTTTTCATCGATAGACACATAACGAACGTAGTCTCCGGCTTGCAATAGTGCAGCCTGTTTCTTAGACATGTCATACATAGTCACAGGTGTGCGTCCAATAATCTGCCAGCCTCCAGGAGAATCTGATGGATATGTACCAGTCTGTTCTCCTGCAATACCTACAGAGCCGGCAGGAATCAAAGTTCTTGGTGAAGACAACCGCGGCGTTGCAATGCGTGGATCCATGCCACCTAAATAGGTAAATCCAGGAATAAAGCCTAGCATATAAACTAAATAATCTGTACCACTATGAATGGATACGACCTCATTTTCACTTATATGATTGTAAGAGGCTACAAAGCCTAAATCTGGACCAAACTCACCACCATATACGGTAGGTATTTCAACAATCATAACACGTTCAATTACGCTGTCTGTTACAGATTCTTGTAATATAGGATCAAGAATTCTACAAATGTCTGAATACGTATATACCATTGCATCATATTGAACAAGCAATGCACAGTATGTAGGAACTAGTTCAATAATTCCATCTAGCTGTAAGACTTTAATCTGCTCTATAACTTGTCGGATTTGTCGATTAATCTTTGGATCGATTACTTGACCAAAATCAATAGAGATAGCGCAATCCCCTACAGGTGAAATTGTAGGTTTCATATGTACCTCCTGCTATAACTAGAAAGGACCATCACATTCAAGCCGAACGTAATGGTGCTTTCACAGATAATTAATTAACCTAGTAACTTAGCAATGCCTTTTAAAGATGTAACACCAATGTAAGATGTTACGAGCACTACAATCCACCCTGTATAATATAAAAGTTTATTGTGTTTGTATGCCCCTACGATTTCAGATTTATGAGTTGCGACAAGCATAACTGCCAACGTAACAGGCAAGATCAAACCATTTACAGAACCGGCTAAAATCAATAGAGATGCTGGTTTACCAATAAAAATCAGGATACATGTGGAAATAAAGATAAATGCCATAATAGTCAATTTTTCATTTCGTTCTACCACCTTAAACAATGTTTTTAAGAAGGATACTGATGTGTAGGCAGCCCCTACTACAGAGGTCAATGCAGCACAGAAGAACACTATACCAAATAATTTATGTCCGATTTCACCAGCGCCGAGAAGAAATGCAGAACCAGCTGGATCCTTAGAGTCTAGTACATAACCCATAGATACCACACCAAGAACAGCTAAGAACAATAATATACGAACTAGGGCATCAACAGACATGCCCATAATCGCTGCACGACGTACATCCTTTAAATGTTCTTGCCCTGTAATACCAGCATCAATGAGGCGGTGACCACCAGAGAATGTTATATATCCACCTACGGTACCTCCAATAAGAGTTATCGTAGCAAGCCACGGATAATTCGTAGGTACTATCGCATGAGTTACTGCTGTCCCTACTGGAGGATTTGTTGAAAGGGCTACGTAAGCGATAAGAACAAGCATAACAGTACCGAGTACTTTAGCCGTATTATCTAAAACACCACCCATCTTCTTAGATGTAAATAGTAAGATACCCAAGATACCGCTAATAGCGGCCGCTGTTGTTGTGTCGATACCAAATATAATATTGAGGCCCATAGAAGCACCACCAATATTACCGATATTAAAGGCCAAGCCACCAAGGGAAATTAAAAATGCCACTATATAACCAAGGCCTGGCAATACCTTATTCGCAATATCTTGACCACGCATTTGGGATACACCAATAATCGTCCACACATTAAGTTGAGCAATAATAGAGAAAATAACGGATACAACGATAGCAAATGCAAAGTCTGCTTTTAGCTCATTTGTAAATGCTGCCGTTTGTAACATAAAGCCAGGTCCAATGGAAGACGTGGCCATTAAGAAAGCTGCCCCTAATAGGACAGAGAAACTCGCTTTACCTGTAATTGGTTTCATAGGAACCTCCACATATAATAATTAATCTATGCCATACTTATTGCTTAAAGCTTATACTTACATGTAATACTTACTTTTAGTACTTATATTTGCATTTCCTGTTGGTATTAATTAAGCATTTATTTTAATGTATTTAATAATGTTATCGGTGTTGAAAATTTGCCACCGTTACACCAGCTTTTGTGAGCCCCTCCCGAATATACCTTGTGAAAGCTATCGCTTCTGGGTTATCACCATGAACACATACGGAGTCGGCCACAATATCAATGGTCTTCCCTGTATTAGTAACAACCTTACCCTTTGTAACCATCATGAGAACTCGGTCTAAAGCCTCTTGTGGGTCTTTAATGAAAGCACCTGCTTCTGTACGAGGGACCAATGTTCCCTCCTCTGTATAGCCACGATCAGCAAACACTTCCTGTATAACAGGAATACCTCGTCGCTGTGCCTCTTGAGCAATATAGCTACCACTCAATACCATGGCCGCGATATTAGAATTTACCGCTTGTAAACCATCTAAAATTGCATCGGCTAGTACAGGCGTAACACAGGCTGTATTGTAAAAAGCACCATGTAGTTTCATATGCTGTAAACTAATGTCATAACTATCACAAAAAGCTTGAAGTGCACCTAGTTGGTACACCATATAGGCTTTTGCCTCAGCAGGATTTACTGCCATCGCACGACGACCAAATCCCATCAGATCTGGATAACCAGGATGCGCCCCTACAGCAACGCCTTTTTCCTTACATATGCGGACAGTCGCATCCATAATAAGAGGATCTCCAGCGTGCCAACCACAAGCAATATTAGCACTTGTTACGTGATTTAATACTTCACTATCCATACCTAATGTATAGTTACCAAAACTTTCGCCTAAATCACTATTTAAATCTACATAATGAGACATATACTATTACCTCTCCATCTTCATTTATTTTATAAATTCTATAGAATATTGAATTCAATGATACGATTATACTAAAGAAATCGATGTGTTAGCAATGATTTTTATCATGTATACAAAATTCTTTTATAACCAAAAAACCACAAGATTTTAATCTTGTGGTTTGTATGTAAACTCAATTTTTTTATCTGACTCTACT
>CAKQBP010000046.1 GCA_934216375.1 uncultured Veillonella sp. | reverse complement strand
TCTAAAGAATATGCAAAAATGGTGAACCATCCAAAGGTGGTAACCGTTGAATTTTGGGAATTACGGGGCGATACGTTTAAGCAGATGAGTACGTCCTCCAAAATGAGTCGCGGTGTGATGGCTCATGAATGTTTAACTCGACAAGTGAAACATGTGCGGGAATTGCCCCGCGAAGTTAATGGATTTACTTGTGTCTCTGACATTGAATCCATTACCATACCAAGCGAATCGATGACGGTTCGTTACGAAAGGAAGTGATTGTTTGCAAGTGCAAGATATTCTTGCAAAAGACCTCGTCGGCGATGAATGGCTGACAGAGGAGGAATTGCGATTTCTCATGTCTGTAACTGATGAAGAACAGTTGCAGTTGATATATAAAAAGGCCTACGAAGTGAAGGCAAAATACGTAAAGCCTGTAGCATACTATCGTGGCCTCATCGAGTTCTCAAACCGATGCATTAAGAATTGTAATTATTGCGGTATCCGTCGTGAAAATGACAAGACGGAACGCTTTGATATGAATCGCGAAGATATCATCAAGATGGCACAGTGGGCATACGACCATGAATATGGTTCCATTACACTCCAATCTGGTGAACGCTGTGATGATGCCTTTGTGGACTATGTTGTGGATTTAATTCGCGACATTAAAGCCATTGGCGATGGCTCTCTTGGCATAACGATGTGCGTAGGGGAACAAAGCGAAGAGGCGTACCGCCGCATGCGTGAAGCCGGTGCGAGTCGTTATTTATTACGCATTGAAACAACCAATACAGATTTATACCATAAGATTCATCCTCGTGATGAATTGCACTCCTTTGAGACGCGCGTAGAATGCTTACGTCGTTTGCGCCGCGTCGGCTTCCAAGTTGGCACAGGTGTTATGATTGGTCTACCTGGGCAAACAGAAGATGACCTCGTAAATGATATCTTGTTCTATCGTGATATGGATATCGACATGATCGGCATGGGCCCTTATGTGGTGCATCATGATACGCCACTAGGGCAAGAAGCTTTGGCAATGGGCATCGATGACGAAGCAGGTAAATTACGCCGCGTTCAACTAGGGCTTAAGATGATTGCCTTAACTCGTTTATTCTTGAAAGACGTAAACATTGCAGCTACGACGGCGTTACAAGCACTAGATAAACTAGGCCGTGAAAAAGGCTTGGCTGCAGGGGCGAATATCCTAATGCCTATCATCACCATTCCTGAACACCGTGCAAAATATTTGCTATATGATAATAAGCCTTGCGTGGACGACAATGCAGAACAATGTAAAGACTGCTTGACGCGCCGCGTAATGTCCATCGGTGATACAGTAGGTTGGAAACAAAATGGGGACTCCAAGCACTACGGCAAACGGACGGGAGAATTTTAGTATTATTATATAATCCTCTTTTTGGAGAAATTTTTCTCAGAAAAAGAGGATTTTTTTATTGTAGTGTCGAAATGTATTAGCAAAGCCGTAATTTGCCAGTAAGGAGGCGATTCCAATGAAAGAGTACAGTAGTGATAAAATTAGAAACGTTGCTGTTGTTTCCCACGATGGTGCGGGTAAAACAGCTCTTGTTGAATCCTTGTTGTTAACTTCTGGTGCGGTTGATTTCGTAGGTAAAGGTCAAGATAATAAACATATTATGGACTTTGAACCGGAAGAAATTAAACGTAATGTAACTATTCAATTGGGCATGGCGCCATGTGAGTGGCATGACCATAAGGTTAACTTCATAGACACTCCAGGCTATAATGAATTCCATGGCGAAGTTCGTGCCGCTTTGCGTGCGTGCGATGGCATGTTGATGGTGCTCTCCTCCACATCTGGTGTAGAAACTGACACAGTTCGCGCATGGGATTATGCAGTGGAATTACAAATGCCTCGCATGGCATTTATCAATAAAATGGATGTCGATGGTGCTGATTTCTTCGGTACTATTGAAAGAATGCGGGAATTATTTGGCAAAGGCATCATGCCGTTGCAGATTCCTATCGGTGAAGGCGCCGATTTTGAAGGCGTTGTAGACGTAGCAAAAATGACTGCGTTTACTTATAAGGACGGCCAACCAACAGAGGTCGCTGTACCAGCTCACCTTATCGAAAAGGCTCAAGAAATTCGGGAAATGACCGTAGAAGCCGCGGCTGAAGGTAGCGATGAGTTGTTGGAAAAATATTTAGAAGGCGAAGAATTATCCTTAGAGGAAATCCGCCAAGGCTTGCGTGAAGGGATGATTAGTGGCCGTGTGTGCCCAATCATGTGTGGCAGTGCCACATCTCGTATTGGCTTAGATCAAGTATTGGATCGTATGATCCGTTACATGCCGGATGCAACTAAAAAAGTGATGACCGCAACTGATGCGGAAACCGGCGAACAATGTGTTGTACATGTAGATAAACCATTAACTGCATTCGTATTTAAAACATTGTTAGACCCATTCGCAGGCAAACAAAGCTTTGTACGTATCTTCTCTGGTGAACTGAAAGAAGGCGATCGCCTTTATGATGTAAACCAAGGTGTAGAAGAAAAATGGGGCAAGATGGTTACCCTTATCGGGAAGCAACAAATCCCTGTATCTGCTGCTAAAGCTGGCGATATCGTAGTGATACCGAAATTGGCCAATGCTAAGACCGGCGATACATTAACGGCTCCTGACTTTAAAGTGACATACGATGCTATTCGTTTCCCTCAACCTCTATACACTGTGGCTATGGAGCCAGTGAAAAAAGGTGAGGAGGAAAAATTAGCTAGTGCTGTTCTTAAAGTGGCGGAAGAAGATCCTACTTGCGTAGTAGTGAAAAATGCTGAAGCTCGCCAATTACAAATCGATTGTATGGGTGAAGTACATCTCGAGCATATCCTCAACAAAATGGACCGTAAATACGGCGTACAAGCTAAACTTGTGGCTCCATATATTCCATACCGCGAAACCATTAAAGGCTCTGCTGAAACCGAGTCTAAGTATAAGAAACAAAGTGGCGGTCATGGTCAATATGGTCACGTTAAGATTCAAGTGGATCCATTATATGATGGTAGCGAATTTGCATTCGTAGACAAAATTTTTGGTGGTGCTGTACCTAAACAATACATACCAGCAGTGGAAAAGGGTGCCAAAGAAACCCTAGATAAAGGCCTAATTGCAGGATATCCTATGATTGGCGTGCAAGTGACACTCTTGGATGGATCTTACCACAGTGTAGACTCCTCAGAGTTAGCATTTAAAGTAGCTACGTCACAGGCTATCAAGGATGTGATTCCTAAGGCGAAACCAGTCCTATTAGAACCAATCTATGAAGTCAACGTGTTTGCACCAGATGCTTTCATGGGCGACATCATGGGTGATTTGAATAGCCGTCGAGGTCGTGTATTAGGCATGGAACAAAGTGAAAGAACAGGTATTTCCGTTGTTAAAGCACAAGTACCATTGGCTGAAATGTCCGATTATGTGACTGCATTGCGCTCCATTACACAAGGACAAGGCGTATTTAACCGTCAGTTCTATACCTATGAAGAGGTTCCCCATAAGCAAGCGGAAGAAATTATCGCTGCTCATAAAACCCAAGAATAAGGTAATGGCCACATGCTGTATCTAATACAGTTTGAATCATTACAACTGAATAGACAATTGCATAATGTAACAATTTAATACTGTAACAATTTCATAGTGTAATAATTGACGAAAGTCATAAATTTGAATAGTATTTTACTGAGGCCCTCCATATATGTAGCGTATGGAGGGCTTTTACATAAGAGAATAGCTAGTTCTTTATGTATATATGTGCTAACATAAAAGGTAATATAATTAGTTTATTGTGGTGCCATATCCATAGATATTGTGAAAGGATTGTGTATGTTTTTCTCTAGTATTACCGCAGATTATACAAAAATGGGCTATCCTAAAGCCATCGTGCGCGCTTTGGATTTCTTGAAAAACACAGATTTGAAAACATTGCCTGGAGGACGTCATGCCATTGAAGGCGACATGATGTATGCTAACGTAGACGATGTAGAAACAAAACTATTTGAAGCTACAAAACCGGAATCGCACCGTAATTATGTAGATATCCAATTTATGGTGAGCGGCGAGGAAAACATGGGCTTTTTCGTAGATAAAGGTCTCGTTAAACCTGTGGAGTCCTATCCAGATCGAGATTGCTATTTTTATCCTAATGAAGCGGTTGATGAAGGGCAAATCCATTGCCCAGAAGGGTACTACACTGTATTCTTCCCCTCTGATGTTCATCGGCCTTTGCTTGCTGTAAACGATAAACCTATTAAAATCCGTAAGGTGGTTGTGAAAGTTCACGTATCTTTGCTCGGTGACTAGCATGAAACAATATGAAGTTATTGGTGTTATTATAACTCTATTAGGGGCTGTTTTATGGGGCGTATCAGGTGCATCCGTACAGTTCTTAAGCAATTTTAGAGATATGAATTTGGAATGGCTAGTAACTATGCGATTGATTACAGCAGGTTTACTAACTGTTATTTATGCATGGTTTAGATTTGGAAACTCTATCTTTAATGTATTTCATAGTATAAAGGATACGCTAGGGCTCATTGTTTTTGGCGTATTTGGAATGGCATTATGCCAATATACATACTTCAGATCCATTGCTTTAGCTGGAGCTGGCATTGCAACGGTATTACAATATCTGGCGCCGTCTATGATTATTATTTACCTGCTGGTTCGCTATGGTAAACGACCATCCAAGGGGGAAATGGTTTCTGTTATACTGGCCTTAGTGGGGACCATTTGTTTAATGGGGAATGGTGATGGTCTTTCTATTGAAAGCTTCCCAATGGCGGTTCTCGTATGGGGGCTTTTATCTGCTGTGGGTGTAGCCGTATATAGTATTTCTCCTGTTGATTTACTCTACAAATATGGCACATTGCCTATTGTAGGGTTTGGGATGCTTATTAGTGGTATTGTAGCCGCTATATTATTCCATCAACCGAATTCATATGCAGTGTGGGACGCATGGACTATTATTGGTTGTTTTAATGTCATATTTCTCGGGACGATAGTATCTTTCAATGCCTATTTAGAAGGGGTTAAACGAATTGGGGCCGTACCAGGATCTATTTTGTCATCTATTGAACCTATTTCGGCGGCTTTCTTTGGGTGGGCTTTTTTAGGAAATGAATTTAGTCTATTAGGGCTAATTGGTATGGCTATGATTATTGCTACCGTTGTTATCATTGCTTGGGATAGACAACGAACTATTAAACGAGAGGTACTGACAAAACTGAATAAAACAATATTAGAATAAATCGATAAGAACACATATATCACAGAAATCATTTCGTAGTATATGTGTTTTTTGTTATAACATAAAGTATATTTTAGATACTGTATACATGCGCCATTTAGTTGACTATTTACATATCAATTCATATAGTAAATGTATACGTGATTATTAGTTTGTTAAGGAGGTATTTATGTCTGTAAAAGATTTTGTGCAACAACGACGTGATACGTTAATCGCTATGCGTCGCGACTTTCATATGTACCCTGAGCCTGCTTGGCTTGAATATCGATCTGCTGCGAAAGTGGCGGATATGCTTATTTCTTTGGGTTATGATGTGGCGTTAGGGGCGGATGTACTCGATTTAGATTCTCGCATGGGCTTGCCTAGTGATGAGGTTATGAAAGCTGCTATGGATCGCGCCATCGAAGAAGGTGCTAATCCAGTGCTTGTAGAAAAGATGGGCTATGGTAAAACGGCCATCGTTGCAACTATGAAGTTTGGTGGTGAAGGTCCTGTAGTAGCGTTTCGTGTAGACATGGATTCCAACGATGTCATCGAAGCTAAAGAGGATAGCCATGTGCCTACAAAGAAAGGATTCCGTTCTTGTCACGATAAGGCGATGCACGCCTGTGGTCATGATGCACATATGACGATGGGGCTAGGCTTAGCTGAATACTTGGCTGCGCACAAGGATGAATTCAAAGGAACTATTAAACTCATTTTCCAACCTGCTGAGGAAGGCGTGCGCGGTGCTAAAGCAATGGCGGAAGCGGGCGTTGTGGATGATGTAGATTTGATGTTCGGCATGCATATTGGGTTTAACGAAAATCTATCCAATTGCTTTGCGTGTAGCGATCATGGCTTCTTGGCGACTACAAAACTTGATGCGGTGTTCCACGGTTATTCTGCTCATGCTGGGGGCTCCCCTGAAAAGGCTCAAAATGCAATGCTCGCCGGCTGTACAGCGGTTCTCAACTTACAAGCCATCGCTCGTCATAGTCAAGGGGCTTCTCGCATGAATGTAGGTGTTTTTGAAAGCGGTACAGGCCGCAATGTGACTCCTGATGTGGCGGTTCTTAAACTAGAAACTCGTGGTGCTACGACAGAAATCAATGATTACATGATTGAACGGTCGAAGACTATTATTAAAGGTGCTGCAGAAATGCATGATTGTACCTTTGAAATCACAAAACAAGGAGAAACTCCTGCAGGTCGCATCAGCGATGATTTAGCTCATGAAGTACAAGCTATCGTGGAACCACTTGGGATCTTTAAAGAGGTGCCATTCGATTACAGCGGTGGCGGCAGTGAAGACTGTGCGTACTTCTTGAACCGTGTCATTGATCGCGGCGGTAGAGCGACCTATATGGTTGTGGGATCTGCCATTAAAGCACCGCATCACAATCCGCTCTTTGATATCGATGAAGAGGATATGCTAAACGGTATCGTTGCATTAGGTACCATTTCTGCTCACTATTTAAAATAAGCTTTATGTACTAGCATCATATGGTTTGTCAGTAATTGATGTAATAGATTGTGAGGTGTTACATGATTCAACGAGAGCGATTGGTTAAGGATTTTGATGCTATGGCCCAATTGACGGCTCCTGGTGAGGGCATTAATCGCCTTGCTTTCACCGATGCAGACTGGGCAGGACGTCAATATATTATAGATCGCATGACTGATGTGGGTTTATTCGTTGAAATAGACGATTTTGGTAATGTCATTGGCTATAAGCTTGGTAAGAAACCAGATTTACCAGTTGTTATGGTGGGGTCTCATACGGATAGCGTGCCTAATGGAGGTAATTACGATGGTGTGGTCGGCGTATTGTCTGCCATTGAAGTAATTCGTAGCATGATCGATGATGGTTATGAACATGATCATACCATCGCTGTGGTATCCTTCATGTGCGAAGAGTCCGGTCGTTTTGGGAATGCTACACTAGGTAGTAAGGCCATGCGTGGTGAATTAAGATTACAAGACTTACACCGATTGGTAGATAAACAAGGAATTTCCTTGTACGAAGCGTTGAAAGGTCGTAATTTAAACCCCGATGGGATTGAAACAATGGCATATAAACGACCTGTAAAGTCTTTCACAGAAATTCATATCGAGCAGGGCAAGGTGCTGGAGCACGAACAGAAAACGATTGGCATTGTAACTGGTATTGCAGCGCCAGAGCGATTCTATGTGACCATTCGGGGCAATGCCGATCATAGTGGCGCTACGCCGATGAACTTGCGTCATGATGCTCTATGTGGGGCTTCAAAAATCATCCTCGGTATCGAGGAGATTGCATCCATGCAAGAGGAGCCACCCGTGGTGGGTACTGTTGGTGTTGTAGAGGTTACGCCTGGTGCGATGAATGTCATTCCAGGCGGTGTAAAGCTAGGGGTAGACATTCGCAGCATATCTAAGGTAGCTCGCAATTCCGTAGTCACTCTTGTTAAGGAATTCATCGATATTACTGCCGGAAAACGGGGATTATCTTATACGATTGAGCCTATTGCACAAGACCATCCAGTGGCGATGCACCCTGCGATGATTCGAGAAATCGAAGAGGCTGTTAAGTCTGTAGGTGTAGAATATATGACTATGCCGAGCGGTGCCGGTCACGATGCGATGCATTGGGCGGAGGTAGTTCCGACGGGAATGATCTTTATTCCATGCCGTGACGGCATCAGTCATAATCCTGCAGAATTTGCTGAAATGGATGATATTGTAACGGGTGCAGAGGTACTTGATAAGGTGCTTAGAAAACTTAGCTTGGAAGAAACAAAGCTTGTTTAATATACTTCTTTATGTAGTTATGTAGTTATGTAGTTATGTAGATAAGTAGTTATATAGTTATATGATTATACTGTATATAATTAAGTGATTACTTTTACTATTGTTAGGCCTATTAGGTGTAAGACATAGATAGGACTATTGTATTTTGTATTTAGTGTTGTTAGTTGTGTATTGGGTGTAAAGTGTTTATAGAGGGGATATAGCTATCTTGCATCCTATGTACACGGATAGGAGAGTTATGGTTATTACAGGTATTGTTATCGTAGTAGCGACGTTTATCGCTATTATTAAACAGTTTGAAACACGACTCGTTTTATTATTATCGGGCTTATTGATGTGCTTTATTGGGGGCAACCTTGGAGCTGGTACGACAGCCTTTGTAAAAGAACTTACAAATCCAGGCCTTGTGCCTACAATCTGTACGGTGTTAGGTTTTAGCTATGTTATGGAATATACAAAATGTACAGAGCACATGGTGTATTTCATTTCTGCAGGGCTTAAAAAGATGACGAAAATCATCATTCCTGGTGCTGTTATTATTACATTTTTAATTAATATTGCATTGCCTACAGCGGCAGGCTGTGCGGCGGCCGTAGGTGCACTCTTAATTCCTGCCCTCATTCGTTCTGGAGTACATCCAGCAATGGCTGGTTCTGCTATCTTCTTAGGTACATGGGGTAGTTCCTTGAGTCCAGGCCTTATGTTCAACCCTCAAGTGGCACAACTAGCGGGGGTAGAC
>CAKQBP010000045.1 GCA_934216375.1 uncultured Veillonella sp. | reverse complement strand
TGGTTATACTTGCCTTCTACAAGGCTTGTAAATACACCTGGTTCACGGTCGATAACAGGCCATGTTTTGTAGTGAATTGGAATGGAAATACGCGCTTTTACATAAGAGGCAGCAAGGGCTGCATCTTCAACTCCCATTGTGTAATTATCACCGATAGGAAGAAGTGCGTAATCGATTTCACCAAAGCGATTTAATAATTTCATATCGCTAAAGAGTGCTGTATCACCAGCGAAGTATAGGATATCTCCATAGAAATCTACGATACAACCTGCAGCGTGACCGCCAGGGATGCCAGAGCCGTGGAAGGCAGGAACCATTCGAACAGAACCGAATTCAAAGTCGAACTTACCACCTAAATGCATGGCGTGTGTACGGCAACCGGCAGCAGCTGCTTTACCCGCTACCTCAGCAGTAGAGATAACGAGGGCGTCATTTGCTTTGGCAATAAAATCTGTGTCTCCATAGTGATCATCATGGCCATGACTGACAAAGATATATTGGCATTTAATATCTTCTTTTTTAGCGATATCCCATGTATTACCGGTCAAGAATGGGTCGAAAATCATGGATACATCGCCACGTGTGAGCATAAAGCAAGCGTGACCAAAATAAGTTAGTTTTGTTTTCATAGGAACACTTCCTTCCTTGTACATACAATTCTTAATTCTATTGTATAATATAATAAATGAAAATAAAACTATTGGTGATAATTTATACATAATTAGTAAGGATATAGTATGGATTTAACACATTTTGATCAAGATGGAAATGCTTGGATGGTAGATGTATCAGATAAGGATATTACAACTCGTACTGCTGTGGCAGAAGGCTTTATTACTATTAATGATGCAATTTATGAACGCATTGCGGCGGGAACAATAAAAAAAGGGGATGTTCTTAGTGTGGCTCAATTGGCAGCTATTATGGGGGCGAAACAGACGAGTAATCTCATTCCCCTTTGTCATCCGTTAGCATTAACTAAGGTTGAGGTGCATTGTACTCTTGTTGCTGGTGAAAGTCCAGCCTGTACGGATTCTACACATAATAGAGCTGTTAAAGTTCATGCTACCGTAAAAACGACAGGAAAGACAGGTGTTGAAATGGAGGCACTTACGGCGGTTCAAGTAGGACTTTTAACAGTCTACGATATGTGTAAAGCTATTGATAAGGGGATGATTATAGGCCCTACATATCTTGTAGAAAAAGAAGGCGGGAAAAGTGGACATTTTGTCCGTTCCTTTGTAGAATAATATAGATATAAAGAATAGGGGATTGAAAATGGAAATAGTACTTTATGAGCCTGAAATTCCAGGTAATACAGGAAATATAGCGCGTTTATGCGCCGCCAATCATATGACCTTACATCTCATCAAACCCCTTGGCTTTTCTATTGATGACAAGCACGTAAAACGGGCTGGCCTTGATTACTGGCACTTGGTAGATGTACAGGTACATGAAAATATTCAAGAATTATATGAGAAATATCCTGATCGTAGATATTTCTATGCCACTACCAAAGCAAAGCATACTCATTCCGAGGTGAAATATGAAATTGGTGATATGCTCGTTTTTGGGCCTGAAACAAGAGGGTTGCCTGAAAGTTTATTAGATGGTAAAGAGGATACATGCATTCGTATACCCATGGTAGATGAAGCACGTTCTCTAAACTTATCTAATGCGGTGGCAATTATAGCTTATGAAGGTATGCGTCAACTTGATTATCCAGATCTTAAGGCTGAAGGCAATTGGATTCAATCTAAATAAATAGACTTTCATAATTGAGAAATATATTATACGTATGTGTTAGAAGATCTACCAAATCTATATGACCGGTAGCGATTTTAACGGTGTTGTTTGGAGGAGGATATTATGAACTACGATAAAGCTCATGATTTAGCTTACGCAATGCGTGAATCTGAAGAGTACAAAGAGTTAATGGCTGCTCAGGAAGCAGTGAAAGCAGATGCAGTAGCAACGGGTTTGGTTCGCACATTTATGGCTCAACAAATGCAATGGGAATATGCTAAGTTGTCCGGTGCTCCAGAAGCGGATGAGTTGCAAAAGAAACAAGAGGAATTGATGCCTCAAATTCAAGAAAATGCTGCAGCGGCTGCTTATTTGCAAGCGCAAATGCGTTGGAGCCAGATTTCTAATGATATTTATAAAATCATTAGCGAACCAATCACTGAGGGGATGAAAGTGTTAGATCATGGCGAACAACAACCAAAACATTAAGGTATTACAAACAGCTTTATTAGAAAAATTGCCAAGTACACGTGTACGAGAGCAGGAGCTTCTTTGTCATCATACGACATTCAAAATTGGAGGACCTGCGGACTTATTTATTGAACCTACTACGATGGCAGAACTTAGTTTTACACTTCGTACCATTCACGAATTAGATGTGCCTGTAACTATTATTGGTTGTGGATCTAATATTTTAGTGAAAGACGGAGGTATCCGTGGTGCTGTCGTATCAGTTCGACATATGACCCAAATCATGGATCGTAACGAAAACACATTGTGCATTGGTTCCGGGTATATGTTAAAGGATGCTTCTGAATTTGCTTGGGAGAATAGTTTATCTGGTCTTGAATTTGCCATTGGTATTCCAGGCACACTTGGTGGTGCCGTATTTATGAATGCAGGTGCTTATGATGGGGAAATGAGCCATGTAGTTACTGCCGTGAGAGCCGTAGATTTCCAAGGAAATATTAAAGAGTATGATGGATCTCACTTAGACTTTGCTTATCGTCATAGTGTATTCCACGATAATCATGAAGTTATTGGGGAAGTCATTATGACACTCAAACCAGGCGACAAGGATGCCATCAAGGCACGTATGGATGAGTTAACAGAAAAACGTGAATCAAAGCAACCTTTGGAATATGCCAGTGCAGGTTCAACCTTTAAGCGCCCACCAGGGTACTTTGCAGGTACATTGATTGAACAAACAGGCCTAAAAGGTTTGTCTGTAGGTGATGCGCAAGTATCTCATAAGCATGCTGGCTTCGTAATTAATACAGGTAGTGCAAGTGCGAAGGATGTACTTGACCTGATTAGTGAGGTACAACGTCGTGTGTATGATCAACATGGTGTACATCTCGAACCAGAAGTACGCATGATTGGTGAAGATTAATACAAATTAAATACTAATATAAGATTTCTTATGTAATGTTACTCTTTTAAGGATGACGGATTCATAAGAAATCTTTTTTTATAGTTTTTAAAAGAGTATGATAGGTTTATAGTTAGTTCATATTTTGGAGGCGATGATATGAATACTTTGTTGGCCCAGGAGATTTATGATAAAGCGCTAGCGTGTGGGTATGACAGTTGTGGTATAGTGCCTCTTGATGCACTTGATTTTTATAAAGAACGGTTGATAAAGCGTTTAGAAGATGTACCTGAAAGTAAAGAGGTATATGCGCATAGTAAAGATTTTTTAGCATTAAAAGAAAAGTATCCTTGGGCACAATCCATAGTGGTTTGTACTGAATATTTTGGTGATTATAAGTTTCCTGTATCTCTTCGAAACCGATATGCAAAAGGGTTGTTATTATCTTTGTCAAATATTCCTCACAGTGATGAGTTTAAACGACGGCAATCTTTTGAAGTCTGGCTTGGTGAAAATGGAATACGATATATTGGCGGTGAAACGGCGAAACCTGCCGGAATTATTCCGTTGCGGCCCGCTTCGGTAGCAGCTGGTTTAGGCATTTATCGAAAAAATAATTTTTTTTATGGACCTAAAGGTTCTAGCTATGAACTGGTAGGCTATTTAATTGATGAGTCCTGTGAGTATATTCAACAGTTAGAGATACCACCATGTCCGGATTCTTGTAATTTATGTCAGCAAGGGTGTAGGACAAAATCCTTATCTGCACCGTTTACTATGAATCCGTTAACCTGTGTATCTTTTATTAATACATTCGGTGATGGTAAGTTACCGGATGGTGTCGCAGACGATATGCTGGAGGCGTGGATATTAGGTTGTGATAACTGCCAGGATGCATGCCCTTTTAATGCAGATCATGACTGGAGCATAGGGCTGGATTATCCTGGACTTGATGAATTAGAGCCGTTGCTACAGCCAGAATATATTTTGAAAGCCTCTGATGAGGAGATTATAAAAAAGCTGATTCCTAAATTCTGTTTCCATTTAACAGATAAACAAATTCCGTTGTTGCGTAAATCTGCTAAGCGGGCGATAGCGCGTAAATAGGTTTTTGTCCTAAGATGAGTCAAAAGTATAATCGAATGTTGAAATTGCCATGATTAGAATAGGTGTACTATTTTGACTTTTTTCTATAGACTGCGTTATAATTAACTGTTGCCATTTTTGGAAAATATACCTACATAGCTACTTTCACAGAGGCTATGTGATATAGAATATACTGAAAGAATTAAAGGGAGGATCTTATGATTCGCGAAAATCTTCGTAATGTAGCGATTATCGCCCACGTTGACCATGGTAAAACTACTTTGGTGGACGCATTATTAAAACAAAGCCATGTGTTCCGTGAGAATGAAAAGGTAGCAGAACGCGTAATGGACTCAAACGACTTGGAACGTGAACGCGGTATTACTATTTTGTCTAAAAACACTGCTGTTATGCATGATGGCATCAAAATCAACATCGTTGATACTCCAGGCCATGCTGATTTCGGCGGCGAAGTAGAACGCGTACTTAACATGGTTGACGGCGTATTGCTTCTCGTAGATGCTTACGAAGGTCCAATGCCTCAAACTAAATACGTTTTGCGTAAAGCATTAGAGCAAAAATTGAAACCAATCGTAGTTATCAATAAAATCGACCGTCCTGACCAACGTGTTAAAGAGGTTGAGGATGAAGTCCTTGAATTGTTTATGGAACTTGAAGCTGACGATGATCAACTCGATTTCCCTGTAGTTTACGCATCTGCCCGTTCCGGTGTTTCCAAAACCAATTGGGATGACGAAGCTGTAAATATGGAACCGTTATTCAAGACATTGATCGACGAAATTCCTGCACCACAAGGTGATATGGAAGGCCCTCTTCAATTCATGGTAACTACACTTGATTACGATAACTTCATCGGTAAAATCGCCGTAGGTCGTATCGTTCGCGGTAAAATGAAAACCAACCAACAAGTGGCTATCATGAATGGTGAAAGTACTCGTAAAGCGAAAATTGGTCGTGTGTACACATACAATGGTTTGAATCGCGTTGAAACTGATGAAGCTGAAATGGGTGATATCATCGCCTTTGCCGGTATCGACGATATTAATATCGGCGAAACGGTAGCGGATGCTGAAAATCCTGAAGCATTGCCATCCATTTCCATCGACGAACCGACATTGTCCATGGTGTTCTCCGTAAATAACTCTCCATTCGCAGGCCGCGAAGGTGAATTTGTTACATCCCGTCACTTGCGTGATCGTTTGTTCCGCGAAGTAGAAACTAACGTATCCATGAAAGTGGAAGAAACTGATTCTGCAGATGCGTTCAAAGTATCCGGCCGTGGCGAATTGCATTTGGCTGTATTGATTGAAACTATGCGTCGTGAAGGCTATGAATTACAAGTGGGAAAACCTCGTGTAATTTTCAGAACTATTAACGATCAATTGTGTGAACCGCTCGAAGCATTGACCATCGATGTACCTCAGGAGTTTATGGGGACTGTAATGGAAAATCTTGGTCAACGTAAAGCTGAGTTGACTAACATGGTTGAATTGGCCGGTTATCTTCGCATGGAATTCGTAGTTCCTGCTCGTGGTTTGATTGGTTTCCGTGCACAATTCTTAACAGCTACAAAAGGTAATGGTATCATGAACCATGTATTCCATGGTTACGCACCATATAAAGGTGAAATTCCTTCCCGTACACGTGGTGCTTTGGTAGCATTCGAAAATGGTGAAACCACACCATATGGTTTGAACTCCGTTCAAGATCGTGGTACATTGTTCGTTGGTCCTAACCAAGACGTGTATGCAGGCCAAGTTATTGGTGAAAATACACGTGAACTTGATATGGATGTTAACCCATGTAAGAAAAAACATGTTACCAACATGCGTTCCAGTTCCTCTGATGAAGCGGTACGCTTGACTCCACCTCGTATCTTCTCCTTGGAACAAGCTCTTGAGTGGATTAACGATGATGAACTTGTTGAAGTAACACCTGAAAGCATTCGTATGCGTAAAACAATCCTTGATCGCAACGCACGTGCGAAAGCAGCAAAGAATAAAAAATAATATATCATGCAGATATATAAAGGCGCTCCTTAGGGGGCGCCTTTTTTATCTAATCTATAAGTTGTTATCTAACATATTCCTGTGGATTATATCTCCATGAAAATAGATGATAATTTTATCATTTATGATTAATGGGTATAAAAATGCGTTAATATACTAAATACGCATAATAACTTGCTGATAGGGGTATTGGTATATACGAAATATTTGTAACGCTGTATAATAATATCAAGTTTGTTGAAATAAGTTATTGATTATGGAGGTTCTTATGAATAAGAAAATCTTAGCTTCTTTATTTGCAGTAGGTTTAGCTGCAGGTTGTGTGTGCTCTTCCGTTGATGCGCATGGCGTATTCTTTGCTAACCGCTTAGATGAAAAAGCGCTAGTACTTGGCGAAGGTCCTGTTGATGATGCGTATAGCCCAGAAATGGTAAAAAGCATCATTGGCTTAGATAACAATGGCATGGTAATTCCTGTACAAGTTATTAAACATGAAAAAAATGTAGTAGTTGTACCAAATGATAAATTGGGTATTACAGTAACTGACTTTGACTATGGTTATTGGACAAAAGACAAAGATGGTAAAACTGTTCATAAACCAATCTCTGAAGTACCAGGTGCTCAAAAAAGTACACATGCCATTAAATATGACGTTCACTACTGGAATGCAGAAGCAAAACCTTTCAATAATAAAGATGCTTTCATTCAAATCATTCCATCTGTTAACCCATTAACTCTTAGAAAAGGTGATACATATGAAATCCAAGTCTTGAAAGACGGTAAACCATATGCAAATGCACCTCTTATTAAAGACGTAATTAATGATCTTACTAACGAAAGCAAAGCTGATGAAAACGGTAAAGCAACTGTTGCAGTAAGCGCTAATGGTCTTAACGTAGTAGGCGTTGAAGTGGGCTTCCCAACTCAAACTAAAGGTGAGCAAAATAAATACTTCAGTGCATTGTCCTTCATCATCAATCCTGAATAATATAGGATATACCATTTACTAAGTGTGTGAAATAAAAAAGACCTCCTAAGTTGGACTTAGGGGGCCTTTTTATATTTTTAGGGTGTACGTATAAATGCGTTCTGTGAGAGCCTCGTATTAGGCGGGGTAAGAAAGAGAGATTTTTATGAAATTACAACAAAATATATCGGCTGTGATGGCTGCGTTGGTATTAACTGGAATGACCTACTCTGCATTTGCTACAGAAATTAATGCCACAAGTGATAAAGCGGAGGAATTGCTTGGATTAACAATGGGGTCACCTGTACAAACACAACCAGAAGTTAAGCATATAGAAGATACCTTGACGGTTAATGTGCATGGTAAAAGCTTAACAGATACAGGTAAAACTAAAAATGTATCAGGTATTTATAATGGATTTGGATCACAATTGACGGTGGATAAAGATTTGATTGTACGCCTTAAAAATGATGCACCAGCCTCAAAAAGGGAACTCGGTCATTACTATATGAGCGCTGTGTATGCTGGTTACGGTGGTAAAGTGCCAAGACTCAGCAAGGACAATCCTGATAGAGATTATGGAGATACTAATATTCACGTCAAAGGCAATGTAGATATCGATGCTATCGGTGTCGGTTTACAAGCTAATCAACGTGGTCATATTATTGTTAATGGTGGTGGACGTATTATCACGCATCCTTTAGAAACTTCTGATACTTACTCTGTGGTGGCAGAAGAGGGTGATGTATACGTTAATACTGGCTCTGATGGTAAACATCCAGGGTCTAAAGAATTAGTCGCTGTTGGTAATGTAGGGTTAATTAATAAGGATTATGGTCGTGATCCAAATCATAACGAAGTGCCAACGAATATAGCATTAGCTTTTACAACACCTAATTCTAAACTTACGGGTGCTGTACTAAATGAATATGCTGAAAGCAATAAGAACCCTCATAATTCTGGTGCTGACATTTACTTACAAAATGGAGGGACTTGGAATAATGAATGGATTGGTATGGAGCGTCCTACCCCTAAAAGAGAACGTCCATCTGGGGATAATGCAGCATATCTATATAAGGGCAGTAAGGTTCGCAATCTCGTAGGCGGTGCAAATCCAACGGCAGCAGGTATACTTCATCCTATCGATGCACGGCCTATTACAATTCAAAATTATAGCGGCTATGTGAATGCTGTTTACAAGTCCGGCGTACCAGCAAGTGAAACAGGGAAAGGTCAAATTGTTGTTGAGCATGCTGCAGATAATAGCCATATTACGGTACAAGGTGATGGCGCCAACTTAACAGATGATGCCAGTTACCGTAAAGAAATACAAACCTTAGCCAATAAATTACAATATACAGGGAAAGACAAGAAACTGAGTGCAACCGTGCAAATTAACGAAGGTATTACGAGTCCAGGTGCTGTTGCAGAGCTTGGTGCAAATCATTTTGATGCACAGGGGCGCCTTGTTGTGGGTGACACAACAAAGATTAATCGTGCTAGTGAATCATCACTCGTAAGTGGCACAAAATCTGCTCTTACATCGACTGCTATGGCATGGAAGAGTAATACTAATGATTTACAACGCCGTTTAGGAGATCTTCGTTTAGCTAATACAAACCAAGGTGTATGGGC
>CAKQBP010000044.1 GCA_934216375.1 uncultured Veillonella sp. | reverse complement strand
ATGCAAGTTTATCTGGTAAACATCATTGGTTAGCTTTTGGTAAACGATTAAAAGGCTCCATTACGATTGATGACGGGTGTGCTCGCGCTGTTTTAGATAAGGGTGCTAGCATTCTGCCCGCTGGTATTATTGAAGTAGAGGGGACTTTTGGACCTGGTGATACAATTTCCATTTATCATGATCATAAGGAAATTGGTCGTGGACTTATTAATTATAGTATTGATGATATGAAGGCGATTAAAGGTCACAATACAAATGATATAGCCGAGATTCTGGGTATTAATACGACCTATGATGAGGCTGTACATCGTAATAATCTAGTTTTATTACACTGAGGAAATCCTATGAACCAGTATGAAAAAATTTGTAAAGATATGGGCCAGAGAGCTAAAACGGCATCTTTTGAATTAGCCCAACTCGACCAAGAAACTTTAGATTCTGCATTGTTAGCAATTGCTGATGCTGTAGAAGCACAAACAGATGAAATTATGGCGGCTAATGAGTTAGACCTAGAAAAATCTGTTGACTATAATTTACCTCGAACTATGATAGATCGATTGACTTTGACACCTAGTCGCATTGCTCAAATGGCAGAAGGGGTGCGTCAAGTGGCTGCTCTTGAAAGTCCTGTAGGTTCCATTATAGAAACAATCACTCGTCCTAATGGTTTGATTATTGAAAAGCGATCCGTACCTTTTGGTGTAATTGGTATTATCTTTGAAGCCCGTCCTAATGTAACCATAGATGCAGGTGTTCTTTGTTTAAAGACAGCAAATGCTACAATTTTACGAGGTGGTAAGGAGGCATTTCACACGAATCAAATCATCGTGTCTATCATGCGGAATACCTTAGAGTCGTTAGGTATTAATGGTGACTCTATTCAACTCGTTGAGGTGCTTGATCGAGATCTGGTTGGAGTACTTTTACAACAACGGGAATATATTGATGTAATCATTCCACGTGGGGGTGCTGGACTTATTCGTCGTGTTGTAGAAGATAGTAGTATCCCTGTTATTGAAACTGGCAGCGGTGTATGTCATACCTTTGTTGATGAATTTGCTGATTTAGAGATGGCTTTAGAAATTGCAGTCAATGCTAAAGTCCAACGTCCATCTGTATGTAACTCTATGGAAACCTTACTAGTTCATCAAGCTGTGGCTAGAGAGTTTTTACCACGCCTTAATATAGCATTACAAGAATATGGTGTTCGTATTCATGGTGATGAGGATGTAGCCCAATATATGGAGAATACAATTCCTTTAACAGAAGAGTCTTTCAGCACAGAATACAATGATATGGACTTAAATGTGCGTATCGTTGAAAATCTTGAAGAAGCTATTGATCATGTGAATCGGTATACGACACATCACTCTGAGTCTATTATCACAGATGAACCTATGCGTGCTAATGTGTTTATGAATTTAGTAGATTGCTCTACGGTGTATCATAATGCTTCTACACGTTTTACAGATGGCTTTGAGTTTGGCTTTGGTGCTGAGATTGGCATTAGTACACAAAAACTCCATGCTCGAGGCCCTATGGGGTTACAAGCTCTGACATCTTATAAATACTTTGTATTTGGAGAAGGCCAAGTACGGACGTGAAGAAACTATATTATTTTATAAGAGCATATTATAGATACATTCAAACACCAAAGGGTCGATATGAATGGATATCCTATATAAAAGCATTGCTCATATTCATCATTATTTGTGTCATTGTCATTAAGGGAGTGACCACATTATGGTAGATAAACGTCGCATAGGTATAATTGGTGGAACATTTAATCCCATTCATTTAGGTCATCTAATGATTGCAGAGGTGGCTTGTGAAAGCTTTAATTTAGAAAAGGTTATCTTTGTACCTGCTCGTATTCCACCACATAAGCAACATGATGTGATTGATAGTCATCATCGCTATGCTATGACGGCGGCCGCAGTTTCGGATAATCCAAATTTTGAAATTTCTGATGTAGAGATGCGCCGAGAAGGCCCTTCGTATACCGTTGATACGATTCAATATTTTAAAAAACTATATGGTCCTACTGTTGAATTTTACTTTATTGCAGGGACTGATACTATTCGTGCATTACCGACTTGGAAATTTATAGATGAACTTATAGATGAGGTTCATTTTATTGGAGCTACTAGGCCAGATGGATCAAGTGCTATTGATTCTACTTTGGATGAGTTAGGATCTAAAGCGCGTGAAAAAATACATGTTATGGAAGTGCCTGAAATGAAATTGTCTGCTACGTATTTACGAGAGCGCTTACGGTCTGGAAAGACCGTTCGTTATATGTTGCCTAAATGTGTAGTGGATTATATAGAAGAAAACCATATATATGGGAAGGAATAAATGATGTTATCGTTTGATGAAATACAACATAGGGTAAGCCAATGGATGGGGAAAAAACGTTTTAAGCATACTCTAGGTGTTGTTGAATCCGCAACTCAGTTGGCTAAACTTTATAATGTTGATGTAGAAAAAGCACGATTAGCGGCATTGCTACATGATTGTGCTAAAGAAATGCCTTTGAAAGAGATGCAAGATTTGGTGAAGGAGAATAATTACAAAGCTGATGAAGAATTATTAGCCAATGGTAATCTTTTACATGGATTAGCAGGTATGATTCGAGCTAAACTTGAGTTCTCTATAACCGATTCAGAGATTTTAGAAGCTATTCGTGTTCATACAACTGGTAAGGTGGGAATGTCTAAATTAGATAAAGTTATATTCTTAGCAGATTATATTGAACCCAATCGTGATTTTCCAGGTGTTGATGAACTTCGAAATGTGGCTAAAAAAGATCTAAATAAGGCTGTATTGCTTGGTTTTGACAATACTATTAACCACCTTATTGAGCAACATCTTTCAATTTATCCTTTGACCATTCTTGGTCGTAATGATGTATTAAAATCTTGTAAATAATGGAGTTTTTATATGGACGAACGTGAACGTGCAAGAGCTCGCCGACGTAGAAAAAGACGTCAACAAAAGCCATCTGTGAAGTGGCCTAGAGTTATTTTGGCTATTGTTGTAGTTTTCACTTTGCTCGGTGGGATAGGGTATGGCATATATAGTGGTGTATCTTATGCATATAGAGCAATTGTAGGAACTACTGAAGCTACTGAAGCCGTGACAGATAGTGGAAATAAACAGGACGCAAATACTGTATCAGTAGAGCAAAAAGGCTTAGATAAACCTTTATATATTTTGGTTATCGGCACTGATGACAATAATCCTAGTCAAGGTGATAGTCTATTCCTATTATCTGTAAACCTTGATCAAAAAACGATGGACGTTATCGGCATTCCAAGTAATAGTAAAATCGATAATCGTGATCAAACCGATGCGACTATGTTAAATAGTATTTATGAAAAAGGAGGCATTGAACTTACTAAAGCTGTAATTGAGGATATGTTCCATATTTCAATCCCGTACTATGTAGTAGTTAATCAAACTGCCTTTAAGAAAACTAATGATGTGTTAGGAAATCAGCAAATTTATGTAGAACAACCGATGGAACATATTGATGCAGAAGGCAATATAGATATTGATTTGCGACGTGGTTACCAAACTTTAGATAGTAATAATGCCTTAGCGTATTTACGATATTCAGATCCTAAACACGATACCTTTACTCGTGTGCAACGACAAGAAAGATTCCTAAAATTGTGGGTGGAACAAGAACATAATGCATTTTTCTTAACAAATGCATGGCATATTTGGCGTATTTGGGATCATTATGATAGTAATATTTCTACTTTAGATGCTATTAAGTTGGTATACAATGCGAGCAAAATTAATAAGGAAGAAATTCATTTCTATATTCTTCCTGGAGAAAAAGAGCTTATAGGTGAAACGACTTATTGGAAGGTAAACCCTACGGAAGCTCAACGTTTAGTAGGGATAACAATGGGTAATTTGCCAGCTAATGAAATGACACAATTTATATCTGCACCAACTAATAGTACGTCGAAGGTTGCACCTGAATCAGAACATAATGGTGGCACTATTACAAAGCCAACAGAACCTGGTGAGGAGAGCGGTAGTAAGCGATAAGATAAGAGGCTAAATAATGAAAAAGAAAGAAGATATTAAACAAATCGTATTAGAGCTTGCACAAGCTGCATTTGATAAAAAGGGGAGAGATATTGAAATTCTTGATTTAGAAGGAATTTCTATGTTAGGTGACTATTTCTTAATTGTTAGTGCAAATAATAGTAAGCAATCTCAAAGTATTGCTGATGAAATGGAAGATAAAGCAGCCGAATTAGGCATAACAGTACAGCATAGAGAAGGTTATCGTGAAGGTGAATGGATCTTATTGGATTTTGGCGATATAATTTGTCATGTCTTTGGTGGTGATGAATTGCGTGAATTCTACAGTCTAGAAGAATTGTGGAATGATGCTGGTCGAGTTCCATTTGAAGGAGTATAATATGGCTACAGAATTGTTGGAAAATACAATTGCCACATTAAAAGTGTTGCGTACTAGTGATCAAGGTGCTTTTTTAGATGGTCAAACTGGCAATACTAATGATGATATATTGCTTCATAAAGATCAACAAATTGCTCCTGTGGCTATCGGAGATGAAGTCGAGGTTTTTTTATATCGAGATCCAAAAGGTCGTTTAACTGCCTCTATGCGTCTACCAGCCATGAAGGTTGGCCAAATTGGTTATGTTGAGGTTATCAATACTACAAATTTTGGCTGTTTCGTTGAGGTAGGTACAGAACGTGGTATCTTTATGCCTCATGCGGAGATGCGTGGTAGACCTCAGGTAGGTGAAAAAGTATGGGTTCGTCTATATACTGATAAATCCGGTCGTTTGGCGGTATCCATGGATGTAGATGATGAAATGCGTCGTGCTTCTAAAGCTGCAACAGAGGCTATGGTAGGACAACTTGTAAAGGGGGCAATCTATAATTTAACTAGTGAGGGGGCTTTTTTTATTACCCCTGAGCGTTGGATTGCCTTTTTGCATCGTTCTGAAATGACGAGAAAGTTAAAAGTAGGGGAAATGATTGAAGGTCGTATTACTTTCAAACGTGATGATGGTCGCGTTAATGTCTCTATGCGTCCTACAAAGGAAAAGGCTCTTGTTTCAGATGGAGATATTATCATGGGGTACCTGTTAAATCGTGGTGGTAAGATGCCTTATAGTGATGAATCTTCTGCTATGTTGATTAAAGATAAATTTAACATTAGCAAATCTGCCTTCAAACGTGCTTTGGGGCATTTAATGAAAGAGAAAAAGATTGTTCAAGAGGAGGGGTGGACATTACTTACCGACATAGGTCGGCAGTGGACACCGCCTGTTAATAATGAGTCCCAAGATGAGGAATAAAGTCAATGAAAATAGTCATTGTAGGTGCTGGTAAGGTTGGTTATTCATTAGCACAACGACTTATTCAAGATGATCATGATGTATATGTCATCGACCGTTCTCCAGAACGCATTCATAATCTTGAAAATACGTTAGATGTTAGTCTAGTTCTAGGGAATGGCAGTGATGTTCAATTATTGAATGAAATCGATATGTCTGATGTTGGTATGTTTATTGCTGTTACTGATTCAGATGAGGTTAATATGCTATCCTGTTCGGTAGCAAAAATAAAAGGTGTTCCTACGACTATTGCACGCGTTCGCGATAATAGTGTGGCGGAACATATGGATGAGGAGATACGAGCTCAATTAGGTGTTGATCTCTTCATCAATCCTGAAATGGTTACAGCTCAAGAGTTATTACGAATTTTAGAAACACCATCAGCTATAGATGTTGAGGAGTTCGGACAGGGTGCTGTGCGCCTTATGGAATTCAAATTGAATAATGAATTTCCTCTATTAGGACAGCCATTAAAAGAGATTCGCTTTCCTGAAGGTGTTCTGTTAGTTGGTATTTTACGCTATGGTGAAATGATTATTCCTCATGGTGAAAGTCGATTACAGGCTGATGATAGTGTATTTTTCCTAGGTTTGAAAGAGTCCGTTTCTGAAGTGGAGAACCTTTGGTTCCATAATTATAATACATTCTATAAACGGGCTGTCATTATTGGGGCAGGTCTCTTAGGTCGGAACTTAACTGTATTACTAGAAAAAGCTGGTTTTTCTGTGAAGGTTATTGAAAAAGACTTTGACCGTTGTGAGAACCTGGCAAATCAAGTGGATAAAGCTATGGTTATCAATGGAGATGGCACTGATTTTGATTTGCTCGAAGCTGAGGAAATTGCTGATAGTGATGTAATTATTGCTCTAACTGATGACGATAAACTTAATTTACTAGTAGCACTCGTAGGTAAGCATATGGGCATCCCCAAAACCGTTGTTCGTGTGGGACGGCCAGAATATATTATGCTGATGGAGCAAGTAGGTATTGACGTTGTATTTTCTCCACGTTTATTAACAGCAAGTCAAATTTTGCGCTTTGTACGAAGTGGAGAAGGGGTTGTATCTATTTCCACCTTTGAAGGTGGTAAAGCGGAATCTATCGAGATTGAAATTACCAATGAATCGCCTGTGGCAGGTAAACAATTAAAAGATATACGTTTACCTGGGAAGGCCTTGGTAGGTGTAATTTTACGGGAAAATGAAGCTATCGTACCTCGTGGTAATACTCAAATTTTAGATGGTGATCATATCGTTCTCTTTACATTACCTGAATCGGTAAGCAAATTGCTTAAATATCTTACTTAGTAAGGAGGGGCTATGCGAATTCAAATCGTTATGTCCTTAGTGGGTCGACTACTCTATATATTTGGGGTTTTTACTTTAATCCCTTTTATATACAGTGTTGTATTTGAAACTGCATATTGGTCATTCCTTATAACTACAAGCCTTTCTTTAGTTTTGGGGACGCTTTTATCTTATTACGGTTGTGAAAGTCAAAGCTTTAGTATTCGTGATGGGTTCTTAGTTGTATCCTCTACTTGGATATTCACGGTTATTTTGGGGGCTTTACCTTTTTTGGGGAGTGGCATATTGACTAATGTTTTTGATGCTTTATTTGAAGCCACTTCGGGTATTACTGCAACTGGTGCAACTATTATTTATAGTGTTGATGCGTTACCAAACACATTTGTATTGTGGCGTGGTCTTATGCACTGGGTTGGAGGGATGGGGATCATCGTCCTTATCTTATCATTTTTAAAGAATTTAGGAGCAGATGCAGCACATTTCTTTAATGCAGAGGCATCTGTACCAAAGCCTGGTGTTGTAATGCCGCGTATTCAATCAATGGCCACCAAGCTTTGGCAGTTGTATATTGCCTTTACTGCTCTTTGCTTTCTTATGCTGTGGGCTGGCGGCATTGAACCTTTTGATGCGTTAAACTATGCCTTTTCTATTATTGCTACGGGTGGATTTGCACCGACATCAGCAGGGGCTTTTATTTATGAACAAAGTAATTATATTTGTTTCGTATTTATATTCTTTATGTTTCTTGCTGGTGGCAATTTCTCTGTGTATTACAATGCACTTCAAAAAGGAATTCGCGTTTTAATTAATGATTTTGAAACACGTATGTACTGGCTTGTAGTGTTTATTGGTATTGCCATTGTATCAATATCTCTAGCATTACAATCTATCTATTCTAGTCCTTTAGAGATTGTTAGAAATGCTGCCTTTAATTTAGTTTCGCTTCAAACTGGTAGTGGTTTTGCTATTAGTGATTATGATTTGTGGCCTGCTGCAGCACAGATGATGTTATTTATTTGTACATTTTTTGGTGGTTGTAGTGGTTCTACAACGGGCGGTGTAAAAATTATACGACTTATTATTTTGATTAAGAGTTCTATAATTTATCTGCGAAAATCAATTCATCCTGATATGGTTCAAGTAGTACGTATTAATGGCAAACCGATGCCTACTAAATGGATCCAGATGACACATCAATTTTTATTTTTATATTTAATGATTTATGTGATATCTGTTTTTCTAATGACTTGTACTGGTCTTAATACATATGATTCTATGCAAGTGGTTACGGCCTTTCTTAGCAATGTAGGACTAGGGTTTGGTGGCTTTGGTCCTACTGATTCCTTTAATGTTATGCCGGATACTGCTAAATGTATTGCTATTGTAGACATGTTACTAGGTCGTTTGGAGTTATTTACGATTTTAGTTATGCTTCACCCTCAGTTTTGGGAAGGGTATTTTATTAAAAAAGAGGTTCCTAAACGATATCGTATTCTATAGGAGGGCGGGAACTATATGGAAGTTATAAAGCGTCCTCTAGGGCTTTATAAAGCAAATTGTTATGTGCTTATCAAAGAGGGAAAATCTATAATTATTGATCCGGGCTTTCATTGTAACCATATTATTGATATGGTTGCAGATTCTGAACCCATAGCAGTTTTATTGACACATGGTCATTGTGATCATGTGTCAGCCTTGGATGAAGTGTGTACACATTATAATATTCCCGCTTATTTACATCCTTTAGATCAAGAGTTGTTACAGTTAATTCGACGGAGACCAAGTGTATATAAGAAAAAAATGTATACACATTGTAATGATTTAGTAGAGGGGCAATTAAATTTAGATCCTTTTGATATATTAGTTCATCATACACCTGGGCATAGTGCGGGATCGGTTTGTTTAGAAATTGAAGGGTATCTATTTACTGGTGATACCTTATTTAAGCAAAATGTGGGAAATACAGATAATTATAAAAGTGATCCAGCTGATTTGATTAAGAGTTTGAAATATCTTTTAACTTTGTCCAAGGATTTGATTGTTGAGCCAGGACATAGGGAATCTACCATATTAAAAAATGAGGAAGAATTTATTAAAAATATTGTAGTATAGTGTTGACAAAAGTCCTGATAACCGATATACTAAGCAAGTACTTTGGATACGGCCCCGTGGTGTAGCGGTTAACATGTCGCCCTGTCACGG